>JAYTQW010000026.1:0-10409 GCA_043746535.1 Rhodospirillales bacterium | reverse complement strand
CGCCGCGATCGATTGAGGCGTGTGGGACGTCATGCTGCGCTCCAATAGGGCCGGGGATGCCGGGCAACTCCGGACACGATAGCGCCTGTCGACCGGGAGATGGGGCGTCGTATTCGATCATTGGTCAATACCCTCGGTAATTCACTTGGTGGCAAGCGGGTGTTCCGCTTCGGCAGGAGGAGAGGGGTAGGGCAGCCACACAGGCGAGCTTCCGTTCCTCCCGCGACAAGCCCATAACGCCGGGCATGCCCGCGCCCTCCTCGCCGCTTCGGATTGCCGTTCTCGGCGCTGGGAAGATCGGCAGCACGTTCGCCTTCCAACTGGCCCACATCGGTCGCCACGATGTCACCGTCATCGCGCGGCCTGGCTCCGTCCGGCTGGAGCAGCTGCGACGCGACAAGGCGATCGTCGACGTCAAGGGCGGGCGGACCAGCGTCCGCGTGGCCAGTATGCTCGACGAGCAGGCGCCGTACGACCTCGTGGTCGTCACGCTCCTGGCCCACCAGACGGATGCGGTGCTTCCGGCCTTGCGGCGCAGTGCTGCCAAATGCATCCAGTTCATGTTCAACACCTTCGATCCGCAGCGCCTGCAAGAGGCGGTCGGCGTCGGGCGCTGCTCCTTCGGCATGCCCTTCGTTCAGGCGACGTTGGACGCGGATGGCAAGCTCAAGGCCGCCATCGGCGCCGCCGGCCAGAAAACCCTCATGAGCCAGCAGCGCTGGGTCGACGTGTTCAACGCTGCCGGCTTGCCCGCCGCCGTCGAGCCCGACATGCTGCTCTGGCTTCGCTGCCACGCCCCGCTGTGTGTCGCCTTCGAAAGCGTGTCGGTGGCAGGCGTGCGGCGCGGCGGCGGCGCGTCGTGGGGAGAGGCGCTCGTCCTGGCGCGCGGCATCCATGCGAGCTTCGGGCTGATCAAGGGTCTTGGCCATCCCGTCTATCCGGGGACGAAGAGGCTGATGGACCGCTCCCCGGCGCCGGTGGTGGCGGCCATGCTCTGGTCCCTGTCGCGCGTCCGGTCGTTTCGCGAGTTGCTGGCGACGGGAAAGGCCGAATGCATCGCCTTGGTGGACGCCATGGTGGCGGCCGCGCCGCTCGCGAAAGGACCTGTCGCCGTGTCCGACATCCAGGCCATGAAGCCGTCGTAGCGATCCGTTCTGAAAGGCGGCAGTCCTGCGGCTCCGGTCAGGTGTCGGCGCAAACGACAGGTGCAGGCAGGCGGGAGCCGCGTGGCTGGCGGTCGGATGATCCGTCCCATGGACCTCGATCTGCGTTGGGTTGCCGCCACACCGTCCAAAGGCGGCGCGATCGAGAAAGCCGGCGTGTCGGCGGCGGCGATGGGTCACCCGGCCGGCCTGCGACGGGTCGCAAGGGGGCTTTCGCCCTTGCCTGGTTCCGCATAAGTTGCAGACCTGCCGCGCGCCCCGCGCGGTCTTATGGTCAAAGGGAATAAACGTTCATGATGAAGCGGACCTTGCTCGCCGGCGCCGGCGCCCTGGCGATGGCAGCCGTCCTCGCCGCCGCTCCCGCCTATGCGCAGATCAAGATTGGCACCGCCGGCCCGATCACCGGCTCCAACGCCGCGTTCGGCGCGCAGCTCACCGCCGGCGCGCAGCAGGCCGTGAAGGACATCAACGCCAAGGGCGGCGTGCTCGGCAAGCAGCTTGTGCTGGAAATTGGCGACGATGCCTGCGACCCGAAGCAGGCCGTGTCCGTGGCCAACAAGTTCGCCAGCGACGGCGTGGTGTTCGTGGCCGGGCATTTCTGCTCCAGCAGTTCGATCCCGGCCAGCAAGGTCTATACCGAGGAAGGCATCCTGCAGATCACGCCGGCCTCGACCAACCCGGCTTTCACCGAGACCGGCGCCTGGAACCTGTTCCGCACCTGCGGGCGTGACGACCAACAGGGCAAGGTCGCCGGGCACACGCTGGCCACCATGTTCAAGGACAAGAACGTCGCCATCCTGCACGACAACACCACCTACGGCAAAGGCATCGCCGACGAGACCAAGAAGAACATGAACGCCGAGGGCAAGACCGAGGCGCTCTACTCGGCATACGTCCCCGGCGACCGCGACTACTCCTCGCTGATCAGCCGCCTGAAGGAAGCCAAGATCGACGCCATCTACATCGGCGGCTACGCGCCCGAGGTCGGGCTGATCACCCGTCAGGCGCGCGAGCAGGGCTTGCAGGCACAGGTGCTCGGGCCAGACAGCTTGCAGACGAAGGAACTGTGGGACATCACCGGCGCGGCCGGCGAGGGCCTGATGCAGACGTTCGGTGCCGACCCGCGCGCCCGCCCGCAGGCGGCCGCCGTGGTGAAGGAGTTCGAGGACTCCAAGGTCAACCCGGAGGGCTACGTGCTCTACACCTACGCCGCGATCCAGGTGTGGGCCGACGCCGCCAACAAGGCCGGCACCACCGACGCGCACAAGGTCGCCGACGCGATCAAGGCGAGCGGCCCGTGGCCGACCGTGCTGGGCGACCTGTCCTACGACAGCAAGGGCGACGTGCAGAAGCCGGACTATGTCTGGTATGTCTGGCACAACGGCGACTACAAGCAGATGTAGGCCACCGCGTCCGTAGCATCACAGGCAAGGGGCCAGGCAACTGGCCCCTTTTCTGTGAGCAACGGCCCAGAGCCTGTTTTGAGTGCGGATGGAGCATCCGCCCGCGACTTGCCGGAGTCATCCCTCGTCATGCCGCTGACCATCAGGAGTGCCGTGCCGGAGGATGAGCCGGATGTCGTCGCACTGTGGCGCGCCTGCGATCTGGTCACGCGCCAAAACGACCCTGCCAAGGACTTCCGGTTCGCCCGGGCTGGGGCCTGCTCCGACGTGCTGATCGCCGAAGATGACGGCGGCCGCATTTGTGGCAGCGTCATGGTCGGGCATGACGGCCACCGGGGTTGGCTCTACTACGTCGCCTCCACGCCCCGTTCACGCGGTAGCGGGATCGGCAGACGGATCGTACAGGCGGCGGAAGACTGGCTGCGGCAACGGGGCGTGGTCAAGGTGCAGCTTCTGGTGCGGGAGACGAACACCGAGGTGGTGTCCTTTTACGAGCATCTAGGCTTCGAGACAGCACCGCGGACGATCATGGGAAAGTGGCTTGCGCGACCTTGACCTGCCGCACCGGGTGGTAGGCGCGGCCGAAATAGATCAGCCCGCCATGGTCGTCGCCATGGCGCAGCGCCGCCACCTCGCCGAACAGCACGCTATGGGTGCCGACATCCACCACCTGCACGATGTGGCAGTCGAACGACACCACGGCGCCTGACAGCGACGGCGCTCCGGTCACCAGCGCGTCCCACTCGCCGGTGCAGAACCGCGCCAGCCCCTCGTGGCCCTGCGCGCCGGCGAACACGTCCGATACGTCGGACTGCGCGGCCCCCAGCGTGTTGATGCACATGACCCGGTTGGCGAGCAGGGCCGCGTGCGACTCGTGCCGGCGGTTGACGCAGACCAGCAGCGTCGGCGGGTTATCGGTGACGCTGCACACGGCGGATGCGGTGAAGCCGCGCTGTCCGCCGGGGCCTGCGGTGGTGATGACGTTGACGGCGGCGCCGAGCCGCGCCATCGCCTCGCGATACTGATCCCGCGTCACCAAGGCTGCGTTCCCTTCGACCCCACCGGTGCAACCTGATGCCTCGCGCGTGGGCGGGCAAGGCGACAACGCCCGCGTCGCACGCACAAGATCGGTATGGCATGAAATGGGCGCCGCGGTTGCCTGCGGCGCCCATTCCTCAAGGCCAAGTGTGGCCTTGCTACTTGTCGAGCACGTCGCGGGCCGCGTCCTTGGCCCCGCCGACGGCGCTCTCGGCCTTGCCGGCGACCTTGTCGGCCTTGCCTTCGGCCTTCATCTTCTCGTCGCCGGTCAGCTTGCCGATGCCTTCCTTGATGGCGCCCTTGGCCTTGTCGACGGCGCCGGAAACCCGATTCTCGTCCATGCTGTCTCCTCCTGCAATGTGGTGACAAAGACCAAACGTGTCGGGCGGCAGACGGTTTCCTCGACAGCGAACGCGGGATTATTGCGCCGAGGCGCTGGCCTCGCTGCGGGTGGCGCCGACACGCGCGGCCAGGGCGGCGGCCATGAACTCGTCCAGGTTGCCGTCCAGCACGGCGGCCGGGTTGCCGGTCTCGACCCCGGTGCGCAGGTCCTTCACCAACTGGTACGGCGCCAGCACGTAGCTGCGGATCTGGTGGCCCCAGCCGATATCGGTCTTGGCCGCCTCGGTGGCGTTGCTGGCCGTCTCGCGCCGTTGCAGCTCGGCCTCGTACATGCGCGCCTTCAGCATCGCCATCGCCGTGGCGCGGTTGCGGTGCTGGCTGCGGTCGGTCTGGCAGGCGGCGATGATGCCGGTCGGGATGTGGGTGATGCGGATGGCGCTTTCCGTCTTGTTGACGTGCTGGCCGCCGGCGCCGGACGCGCGGTAGGTGTCGATGCGCAGGTCGGACGGGTCGATCTCGATCTCGATGGTGTCGTCCACCACCGGATAGACCCACACGCTGGCGAAGCTGGTCTGGCGTCGCGCCGCCGAGTCGAACGGGCTGATCCGCACCAGCCGATGCACGCCGGCCTCGGTCTTGAGCCAGCCATAGGCCGCCGGGCCGCTCATCTGCAAGGTTGCCGACTTGATGCCGGCCTGCTCGCCCTCGCTCTCGTCGAGCAACTGCACCTTGTAGCCGTGCTGCTCGGCCCAGCGGGTGTACATGCGCATCAGCATCTGCGCCCAGTCCTGCGCCTCGGTGCCGCCGGCGCCGGCGTTGATCTCCATGTAGCAGTCGTTGGCGTCGGCCTCGCCGGACAGCAGGCTTTCGATCTCCAGCCGCTTGGCCTCCTTCGCCACCGCCGCCAGGCTGGCGCTGGCCTCGCCGACCATGGCGGCGTCGGCGTCCGCCTCCGCCAGTTCGATCAGCTCCAGCGCGTCGGCGACCTCGCGCTCCATGCGCCGCACGCCCTCGACCTGGCCGGACAGCCGGGTCCGCTCGCGCATCAGCGTCTGCGCCAGTGCCGCGTGGGCCCACAACTCCGGGTCCTCGGCGCGGTGGTTCAGCTCCTCCAGGCGGGCGAGGGCGGCATCCCAGTCAAAGATGCCTCCTCAACAGCGCGACGGACTGTTTGATCTGTTCGTGGATGGCGTCGGATTCGGTGGACATGCCGATCAGATAAGCGGAATGGCGCCGCTAATAAAGCCCACCCAGCCCGCTATCGGTGCCCGCCGCCGCCGTGCCGCCGGCCGGCGTGGCGGTGGCGGCGTTCGGGTCGGAGGACGCGTCGGCCGAGGCGGTGTTGTCGGAACTGGAGGCGCCCGGCACCTGGCCCGGCTTGAACGCATCGGTGACGGTGCCGAAACCGCTGTCGTAGGAGGCCACGGTCATGCCGGGCGGCACCACGAATTGCAGGTTGGGGCGACCCTTCAGCGCCGCCACCATGAAGTCGTGCCACACCGGCGCCGCCAGCGTGCCGCCGGTCTGGTTCTGGCCCAGGCTGGCCGGCGTGTCGAAGCCGATCCACACGACCGTCACCAGGTCGGGCGTGAAGCCGGCGAACCAGGCGTCGTTGAAATCCTGCGTGGTTCCCGTCTTGCCGGCCACGGCACGGTTGAGGCCCACCACGGCGGCGGTGCCGGTGCCGCGCTGCACCACGCCGCGCATCATCATCACGGTCTGGAACACGCTGTCGGGGTCGGCGATCTCGCGCCGGTTGTCGGCCAGGACGGGCGGGTGCGACGGGTCGTCGCAGCCGGTGCAGGCGAGGCCTTCGGTGCCCATGACCACATGGCCGTTACGGTCCTGCACGGTGTCGATCAGGCTCGGCACCACCTCCTTGCCGCCATTGGCCAGCACCGCATAGGCGCCCGCCTCGCGCAGCACGGTGGTGTCCACGGCGCCCAGCGCCGCCGGCAGCACGCGCGGCATGGCGTCGACCTCGTGCATGGCTATCGCCTTGGCGGCGACGGCATCCATGCCGATCTGGTCGGCCACGCGCACGGTGACCAGGTTGAGCGACTTCTCCAAAGCCACGTGCAGCGGCACCGAGCCGTTGAAGTCCATCTCGTAGTTGCCCGGCCGCCAGCGCCCGCCGGCGCCGGTGTCCAGCACGAACGGCGCATCCAGGAAGTGCTGCGACGGGGAGATGCCTGCCTCCATCGCCGCCAGATAGACGATCGGCTTGAAGCTCGATCCCGGCTGGCGCTGCGCCTGGGTGGCGCGGTTGAACTGGCTGGCCTCGTACGACCAGCCGCCGGACATCGCCAGCACGCGCCCGGTGGCCGGGTCCAGCGACACCAGCGCGCCCTGCGCCAGCGGGATCTGCCGCAGCAGCAGGCGTTCGCGCGTGGCCGCCGTCGCGCGGACCTTGCCAACGGCTGGGACGGCGGGGCTGGCGGCGACCGGCTCCACCATCACCACGTCGCCGACCTGCACCACATCGGCGATGCGGCGGGGTGCTGGCCCCAGCGTGCCGTCATGCGGCGCGCGCGCCCAGGCGATGTCGGCCAACAGCAGCGGCAGCACGCGCTGGACCGCCGCCGCCGAACCCGCCGGATGCTCCAGCATCCCAATCCGCGCCTCGTTGCCGGCGATCTCGGTCACCACGCCCAGCCGCCAGTCCGCCAACATGCCGGGCGGGCGCGCCACCGCCGCCAGCGGGTCCGCCCATGCGGTGCGCAGGGCGGCGCCGCCCGGCAGTTGCGCCACCGGCCCGCGCCAGCCGCCATGCGACCGGTCGTATCGCACCAAGCCGTCGCGCAAGGCCTTGTCGGCGGCCACCTGCAACACCGGGTCCAGGCTGGTCCGCACTACCAGGCCGCCCTGCGTGGTCTGGTCGGCGCCGAACTTGTCGACAAGCTGCCGGCGCACCTCCTCGGTGAAGTAGTCCGCGCCGCCGACCATGTCCGGGCGGCGGAGGACTGGCGGCGTCACCGGCTCCGCCTTGGCGGTGGCGGCGACCGCGGCGGTGATGACGTGGTTGTCGACCATGCGGTCGAGCACCCAGTCGCGCCGGTTGCGCGCGGCTTCGGGGAAGCGGGCCGGGTTATAGTTGTTCGGCCCCTTCGGCAGCGCCGCCAGGAACGCCGCCTCGGCCGGGGTCAACTGCTCCAGCGACTTGTTGAAATACGCCTCGCCCGCCGCCGCCACGCCGTACGAGCCGATGCCGAGATAGATCTCGTTCAGGTAGAGTTCGAGGATGCGCTCCTTCGGCAGCACCTGTTCGATGCGTATCGCCAGCAGTGCCTCGCGTATCTTGCGCGCCAGCGACACCTCGTTGCCCAGCAGCATGTTCTTGGCCACCTGCTGGGTGATGGTCGACGCGCCGACCGGGCGCCTGCCCTGGCCGTACTGCAACAGGTCGGTCGCCGCCGCGCGCAGAATCGCCAGCGGGTCGACGCCGCCGTGGTTGAAGAAGTTCTGGTCCTCGGCCGACAGGAAGGCGCGCTTCACCAGATCGGGGATGGCGGCATAGGGCACGAAGATGCGCCGTTCGGTGGCGAGTTCGGCCAACAGGCGGCTGTCCCCGGCATAGACCCGGCTCATCACCCGAGGCTGGTAGTTCTGCACGCTGGCGAGGTCGGGCAGGTCGGCGCTGTAGTGGCGGTACAGCCCATAGCCGACGATGCCGGCCCCGGCGGCGCCGATCGCCGCCAGCAGCGCGAACACGGCGAAGATGCGCCGCAGCCAACCCCCGCCCCGCCTGGGCCGGCGGCGCTCCGGTGGCGGCGTGTCGGCGCCGTCGTCGCGCAGGCGGGTCCTGGGTGCGGCACCGCGCGGCTGCGAGCTTTGGGCCAGACGCTCGCGCGGGATCGGAGGAGGGGTCATGGCCACGAAAATACACCGGATGCGGACGGCCGGCCATGCGCGGCGCGCACGGGAGCGGCTTGGGCGGCGCGCGGATACGCCCGGAACGAAGCCGCGCGCGGCCTTGTGACAGCGAGGGCGTTGTGTCTCAGCCCGCCATCCGCAACGGGCCAACCTTGTCGAAACCAGTCTTTGCGAAATAGGCATCGACGGCCCGGTGCATAGCCGTCGCCACCAGCATTCGATGGCCCGACTGCATCAACGCGGCCTCGTCCTCGCGGTTCGACATGAATCCCATCTCGACCAGCACGCTGGGGATGTCGGCGGCCTTCAACACCACGAACTCGGCATGGCGGGCGGGGTTCTGCAACAGCGGCAGGTCGCGGTGCAACGCGCCCACCACGCTGTGCGCCATGCGCGCCGAGCCGGTCCGGGTCTCCTGCCGCACCAGGCTGGTCAGGATACGGGCGACCTCCGGCGACGCGCCCTTGAACTGCGGGCCGGCGAAGCGGTCGGCGGCGTTCTCGCGCTGCGCCAGCGCCGCCGTCTGCGCGTCGGAGGCGTCTTGCGCCAGGGTATAGACGCTGGCGCCGCGCACCGAATGGTCGGCCAGGGCGTCGGCGTGCATGGACACGAACAGGGCGGCGCCCTTCTCCTGGGCGATGGCGACGCGCCGCTCCAGCGGGATGAAGATATCGTGCGTGCGGGTCAGTTCGACCCGGTAGGCGCCGCTGGCCAGCAGTTGGCGCCGCAGTTCCAGCGTGGTGGCCAGCGCCACATGCTTCTCGAAGGTGCCGCTGACCCCGATGGCGCCGGGATCCTTGCCGCCATGGCCCGGGTCGAGCATCACCAGCGGACGCGCCGCCGAGAGGGCGATGGCCGGTCCGTGCGGCGGTGCCGCCGCCCCCAGCGCCGGACGCACGAGCGCCGGCCACATGAAGGTCGCGGCGGCGGCATGGCCCAGGATGATCCGGCGTTTCAACACCTGCGTGCCTCCTTCGAGCGGTAGAACTGGCGCAATCGCCATTGTCTTAGCATATTAGGTTCACGAATGCACACTAAGCGTTGATTGCGGCTGCAATTTGGCCGTGAGCGGCATGGCTTGCCGGCTGCCGCCGGGCGTCACGGTCTTTGCTTGCGGGACCGGCTGGATTGCTTCATGTTGCAGCGCCTTGGCTGTTGCGCGCCCATCGCCCCGGCCGGGCATCGACATTGTCGGTGCCCATTTCGTCGGATCGATAGGCGCGCACGCCGGCAACTGCCGCCTCGGGTGGGTCGCCGACCATCACGACTCGCACGCGGCGACGCGACCATCCGCCGTCAGGTGGAGGGGCTTATTTCATCGTAAGGGGCCGCGCGTCCGGCCGGATGCGCGCCTGCTGCACAATACAGGGTTCCATGACCGCCTCCGCCGACCTCCCCATCACGTCGTCTCCGGCCCGCCGCCTGCGGCTGGCCTGGAGCCGTCGCCACGATGCGGGACCGGGTGCGGGCGCGAAGCCGGGCATCGCTGCCTCCCTGTCCTGTTCGCGGCCGGAACTGTCCCCCCCGCCACACCATCCTGGCCGCTGCCGCCGTGCGCCCGCGCACCCGCAAGCGGCCCTTCGGAGCACAGGACTGCATGACCAAGCGAATGCTGATCGACGCCACGCACGCGGAAGAGACCCGCGTGGTGGTGCTGGACGACACTAGGCTCGAAGACTTCGATGTCGAGACTTCGACCAAGAAGCAGCTCAAGGGCAACATCTATCTCGCCAAGGTGATCCGCGTCGAGCCGAGCCTGCAATCGGCCTTCGTCGAATACGGCGGCGGCCGCCACGGCTTCCTGGCGTTCGGCGAAATCCACCCCGACTACTATCAGATCCCCGTCGCCGACCGGCAGCGCCTGCTTGCCCTCCAGGCCGAGGAGGCCCGCGCCGACGAAGGCGACGACGACGAGGACGAGCCGCGTCCCGCAGCCAAGCCGCCGCAGCAGCAGCAGCGCGGCCAGCGCCCGCCACGTCAGCGCGCGGCTCCGGCGCCGGCTGAAAGCCACCAGCCGCCGGACGCCGTGCCCGACACGTTGCCGAGCGAGGCGATGCCCGTCACCGAGGCCGCGCCCGAAGACGCCTCGCCCGAAGGCGACGCGCCAATCGGGGCCGCGCATCCCGAGGCCACCATCGTCGGCACCACCGCCGCCGAGCAGCCGGAGCCGCTGCCCGAGGAGCCGCGCGAGGAAAGCGACGCCGAGCGCGAAGGCCGCCCGGCCCAGCCCTCCGGCATCCCGCGCGACGAGAAGTTCGGCGACGCCGGGCACAACGCCGACGGCCCGACCGAAGCGCCGGTCACGTTGGACCGGCCCGGCGACGTGTCGAGCACCGACGACCTCGACATCGACCCGTCCGAGAACACGCTGGAGGAGCCGCCGGACGTGGCGTTCGACGGCGCCGGCGCGGCCGAACCCGAGCACACCGAGGAAACCGGCTATTCCGAGGCCGGCGACAGCGAGGGCGTCGAGTTCGAGGCCGCCGAGGGTGAAATCCTGCCGCCGCCGGAGACGGTGGGCGGCGATGCCGATGCCGGCGACGGCGCCGAACAGGCCCGCCAGCGCCGCGAGAGCCGCTTCCTGCGCAAC
>JAYTQW010000025.1:0-5498 GCA_043746535.1 Rhodospirillales bacterium | reverse complement strand
ACCACAGGCGGGGCGCATCCTGCGCCCGCTGTGCCGGATGCTGGGCATCGAGGCCGGGCCGGGCTTCCCGCCGGCGTTGTTCCAGCGACCGGACCCGCCGCCACCGCCCGACCCACTACTACCGTCCGACCCGCCGCCGTCGCCCGCCCCGGCGCTGCCTGCTCCGCAGGCGTGCGCGGCAGCGCCGCCGGCGCCGGAACCGCCAACGCCCTCGCGGCCACCGCCCAGGCGACGCGCGTACCGCTCGCTCATCTTCAACGCAGGGTCAGCGTGAGCGGGCCTACGCACGCCTATGACGTTACGACATCAAAACATACTGCCTAGCTATTCAGAGTTTTTTGGTTCTTTTTTGCAAAAAAGAACCGCTTGCTTGGCTCCCTTGAGAAATCCCCGTCAAGACCGCTTGGCATAAATTGCTGAACGAGACGGTTGAACCTTGACTTCCGGGGCCGGGTTGAAGATATGCGGGTGCGACGCGCGATGCCGTCGGACGCTCGCGGCGCGTGTGCGCGCGTGGCATCCGGCCTTCGCCATGACGCTGCACGGAAGCACGTAGCAATTTGACCGATACCAGCCACTCGCCTGAAACCATGCCTGCCGAAGCGGAGGCGCCGATTGAGCGGACGCCGGCTGCCGAGCCTGTGCCGGAAGCGGCGCCCGCCGACGACGCCATGACCGAGATCGTCGCTCTGGCCGATCTGGCGCCCGCCGAGGTGGCGCTGGCCGAGGAGACGCTGGCGAGCGGCGAGGCCGACCATGACGGCGATGAGGCCGCCGAGGCGGAGCCTGAGCCGCCTGCCCCCGGCTTTGCCGAGCTTGGCCTGTCGGAGCCGATCCTGCGCGCGGTGGCGGAGAAGGGTTATCTCACGCCCACGCCGATCCAGCAGCAGGCGATCCCGTTCATCCTGATGGGCCGCGACGTGCTCGGCGTCGCCCAGACCGGCACCGGCAAGACCGCCGGCTTTACCTTGCCGATGCTCGACATCCTCTCCGGCAGCCGCGCCCGCGCCCGGATGCCGCGCAGCCTGATCCTGGAGCCGACCCGCGAGCTGGCGTTGCAGGTGGCCGAGAACTTCGTCATGTACGGCAAGTACCTGAAGTTCACGCACGCGCTGATCATCGGCGGCGAGAGCATGTCCGACCAGAAGGACCTGCTGATGAAGGGGGTGGACGTTCTCATCGCGACGCCGGGCCGGCTGATCGACATGTTCGAGCGCGGCGGCCTGTTGCTGACCGATTGCCGCACGCTGGTGATCGACGAGGCCGACCGGATGCTCGACATGGGCTTCATCCCCGATGTCGAGCGCATCGTCGCCATGCTGCCCGCGACCCGGCAGACGCTGTTCTTCTCGGCGACCATGGCGCCGGAAATCCGCCGCCTGTCCGACGCCTTCCTGCAAAACCCGAAGCTGGTCACCGTCTCCAAGGCGGCCAGCGTGGCGCCGACCATCATCCAGAAGATGACGCTGGTGGCCGAGACCGACAAGCGCGAGGCGCTGCGCCGGCTGATCCGCTCCGAGGACGTGCAGAACGCGCTGATCTTCTGCAACCGCAAGCGCGACGTGGACATCCTCAACAAGTCGCTCAACCGGCACGGCTTCTCGGTCGGCGCGTTGCATGGCGACCTCGCGCAGTCGGTGCGGTTCGCGACGCTGGAGAAGTTCAAGGCCGGCGAGTTGCGCCTGCTGTGTTGCAGCGACGTGGCGGCGCGCGGCATCGACATCGGCGGCCTCAGCCATGTGTTCAACTTCGACGTGCCGATCCACCCGGAGGATTACGTCCATCGCATCGGGCGCACCGGACGCGCCGGGCGTGAGGGCCGCACCTTCATGCTGGCCAGTCCCGACGATCGCGTGGCGGTGGAGGCGATCGAGAAGCTGACCGGCTTCGCCATCGACCGCATCCAGGTCGAGGGGCTTGACGCGGTCGAGTGGTCTGAGGGTGGCAAGCGCGGCCGTGGCCGCAAGCCGGCCGCTGGCAGGTCCGCTGCCGCCAAGCCGGAGCCCAAGGCCGACGCCAAGCCGGCCGGCCGTGGCGAGCGCAAGCCCGCCCGCAAGGCGGAGGTCAGGACAGCGCCGGAACCAGCGCCGGCGGTGATCGAGATTCAGGCCGCGCCGCCGCCGTCGCCCGCGCGGATCATCGTCCGCGAGGGGCGCCAGCCGGAGCCGCGCCGCGAGGACCGTTCCCGCCACGACCGCCCCCGCGAGGACAGGCCGCGCGACGACCGGGGCCGTGAAGATCGTGGCCGTGACGACCGTGGCCGTGACGACCGTGCCCGCGAGGAGCGGGCGCGCGCGGATGCGCCGCGCGACGACCGCCCGCGTGAGGAGCGTCCGCGCCGCCGCGACGACGATCTCGGCCCCTCGGTGCTGGGCTTTGGCGGCGACACGCCGGCGTTCATGCTGGTGGCCGCGCGCCGCCGCCCGGCGATGAGCGAGGCGCAGGCGGAATCGCAGGAGGCCTAAGGCATGGATGGCGTGACCGCACCGCCGCGTGGCGAGGCCCGCTTCGACTGGTCGGACCCGCTGCGCCTCGACGCCCAACTGACCGAGGACGAGCGCGCCGTCCGCGACGTGGCGCACGACTACTGCCAGGACCGGCTGCTCCCGCGCATCCTCGCCGCCAACCGCCACGAGCGGTTCGACCGCGACATCATGAACGAGTTCGGCGAACTGGGCTTCCTGGGCGCCACGCTCGACAGCCATGGCTGCGCCGGGGTCAGCCACGTCGCCTACGGCCTGATCGCGCGTGAGGTGGAGCGCGTCGACAGCGGCTATCGCAGCGCGTTCAGCGTGCAGTCCAGCCTGGTGATGTTTCCGATCTGGGCATTCGGCGACGACGCGCAGAAGGACCGCTACCTGCCGCGCCTGCGCACCGGCGAGTGGGTCGGCTGCTTTGGCCTGACCGAGCCGGACGCCGGCTCCGACCCCGCCGCGATGCGCGCCCGCGCCCGCGCCGTCGATGGCGGCTTCGTGCTGAACGGCACCAAGAGCTGGATCACCAACGCACCCATCGCCGACGTGTTCGTGGTGTGGGCGAAGGACGATGCCGGCGACATCCGCGGCTTCATCCTGGACCGCGACATGCCCGGCCTGACCGCGCCGAAGATCGAGGGCAAGTTCAGCCTGCGCGCCAGCGTCACCGGCCAGATCGCCATGCAGGACGTGTTCGTGCCAGCCGGGGCCATGCTGCCCGGCGCGCGCGGCCTGCGCGGCCCGTTCTCCTGCCTGAACAAGGCGCGCTACGGCATCGCCTGGGGCGCGCTCGGCGCCGCTGAGTTCTGCTGGCACGCGGCGCGCGACTACACCATGCAGCGGCAGGCGTTCGGCCGCCCGCTGGCGGGCACGCAACTGGTGCAGAAGAAGCTGGCCGACATGCAGACCGAGATCGCGCTCGGGCTGCAACTGGCGCTGCGGCTGGGCCGGCTGCTGGATGCCGGCGAGGCGACGCCGGAGATGATCTCGATGGCCAAGCGCAACTCCTGCGGCAAGGCGCTCGACATCGCCCGCGTGGCGCGCGACATGCACGGCGGCAACGGCATCTCCGACGAGTACCATGTCATCCGCCACGTGATGAACCTGGAGGCGGTCAACACCTACGAGGGCACGCACGACGTTCACGCGCTGATCCTTGGGCGGGCGCAGACCGGCCTCAATGCGTTCGGCGGCTGACCTGTCCGCAACCACCCTCACCCGCTGCCACGACGTTCGCATCACCCGGTTGGGCGCGGACGGCGACGGCGTGGCCGCGCTGCCCGACGGCACGCCGCTCTACATCCCTTACACGCTGCCGGGCGAGGAGCTTTCCGCGCGGGTGCTGGTCAAGCGCGGCGAGGGTTTCGCGGCCATCGCCGAGCGGCGGCTGGCCGACAGCCCGGACCGCGCCATCCCGCCCTGCCCGCATTTCGGCGTCTGCGGCGGCTGCTCGATGCAGCATCTGGCCGATCCCGCCTATACGGCGTGGAAGGCGGCGCTGGTCGTCGCCGCCCTGCGCCGGGCCGGGTTCGACACGCCGGACCCGCCGCTGCTGCGCACCGCGCCGCGCACCCGTCGCCGCATGGACCTGGCGCTGCGTCGCCGGGGCGCCGTCGTCACCGTGGGCCTGCACGCCGCACGGTCCGACAACCTGGTCGACTTGCAGGCGTGCGAGATCCTCGACCCGACGCTGTTCGCCCTCGTCACCGACCTGCGCACGACCCTGCGCGGCCTGACCTGCTTCCGGCGCGAAGGCTCGGCCATCGTCAACCTGCTCGACAGCGGCCCGGACCTGCTGCTGCGCCTCGACGCGGCGCCCGATGCCGGCGACCGCAGCCGCCTCGCCGCCCTGGCCGAACGCCACGCGGCGCCGCGCATCTCCTGCGCCGTCGGCCCGCGCGACGCGCCGGAGATCGTGGCGATGCGCTACCGGGCGCAGACCGCGTTCTCCGGCGTGCTGGTGTCGCCGCCGCCCGGCGCATTCATGCAGGCCAGCCGCGCGGGCGAGGCCGCCATCGTGGCCGCGGTGCTGGCCGGCCTGCCCGCCCGCCTGCCGGCGCGAGTGCCGATCGTCGAACTCTACGCCGGCTGCGGCACGCTGACCTTCGCCCTGGCCCAGCGTGGCCGCGTGCTGGCGTTCGAGGGCGACGCCGCCAGCGCCGCCAGCCTGCGGGAGGCGGCAAACAACACCGGACGCGCCGGACGGGTGGAGGTCGCCACCCGCGACCTCGTGCGCCAGCCCTTGTCGGTCAAGGATTTCGAGCGCACCCCGGCCATCGTGCTCGACCCGCCGCATACCGGCGCCCCGGTGCAGATGCAGGCGATTGCCGCCAGCGGGGTTCCCTGCGTGATCTACGTCAGTTGCAACCCGGTGGCATTGACCCGCGACGCGCAGATGCTCGCCACCGCCGGCTACCGGCTCGCCTCGGTCGTCGCCATCGACCAGTTCCTATGGTCGGCGCGGGTCGAGAGCGTGTCGGTGTTCACCCGCGACAAGCCGGCGCGCGGGTGATCTTGAAGCCTGGCCCGGCGCGCGCCACGTCGCTGTGATGACCAAGCCACCGATACTCGACATGACGGCTCAGGGTGAGTTCCGCGAGGCCCCGCGCCCGCCGCGCCTTTCGGTGAGCGCACGCATCCTCCGCGTCGCCATCATCGTCGCGGTGCTGACCGCCATGGTCGCCTTCGCGGCGCTGGCATTGTGGCTGGCGCTCATCCTCATCCCGGTTGCCCTCGCCGCGGCCGCGATCGGCTGGCTCGCATGGCGCTACCGGGTCTGGCGCGTCACCGGACGCTGACGCCGGCCACTCGGGCGCCAGTCGCGGCGCCCGCTTAGAAACTCACATGCCCGAATGTCGCGCGCAGCGCCGCATAGACGAGGCCGCCGATCAGGAAGCCAACCAGCGTGCCGTTGATGCGCACGTATTGCAGGTCGCGGCCCACCCGCAGCTCGATCCGGTCGACGATGGTCGCGGTGTCCCAGCCGGTGACGGCATCGGCGATGAAGTCCGACAGTTGCGCCTG
>JAYTQW010000024.1:0-8925 GCA_043746535.1 Rhodospirillales bacterium | reverse complement strand
TGTTCCAGGCCGTGCTTGGGGCCGGGCTGTACCCGGTGTTGGCGACCGTGCTGACCCGCGCCCACCAGACGCTGGCGGAACCGAGGCACGCATGAGAGGCCCCGTATGAGAGGCCGCCCGTGAGAGGTCCCCCGTGAGAGGCCCCGCGTGACCGGGCCGAAGCGCGAGGGCAGGCGCGCATCGGTGTTCACCCGCCGCGCCCTTCTGGTGGCGGCGGGGCAGGTGGGCGCGCTGGGCCTGCTCGGCGCCAAGCTGTATCAGGTGCAGGTGTCGGACGGCGCCCGTTACGCCATGCTGGCACAGACCAACCGCGTCAGCGCACGGCTGATCGCGCCCCCGCGTGGCCGTCTGCTGGACCGCAACGGCGCCATCCTGGCCAACAACAAGCTCAACTGGCGCGCGTTGCTGATCGCCGAGCAAACCAAGGACATCGACGCCACGCTGGACAATTTCAGCCGCATCGTCCCGCTCGCCGATCACGATCGCGGCCGCATCGACCGCGAGCTGCGCCGCCGCCGCCGCTTCATCCCGATCATGCTGCGCGAGTTCCTGAGCTGGGAGGACATGTCGCGCATCGAGGTGAACGCGCCCGACCTGCCCGGCATCCTGGTCGATGTCGGCGCCACGCGGCTGTATCCGCTCGGCGCCGGCATGGCGCATGTGGTCGGCTACGTGGCGCCGCCGAACGACGACGACCTGGCGCAGGACCCAATGCTGGCGCTGCCGGGCATCCGCGTGGGCCGCGCGGGCATCGAGAAGTTCCGCGACGAGGCGCTGCGTGGGCGGGCCGGCGCGGTGCAACTGGAGGTGAACGCGGTCGGACGGGTGATCCGCGAGCTCGACCGGCAGGAGGGCGTGCCCGGCCAGGACATCACGCTGGCGATCGACGCCGGCCTGCAACAGGACGTGGTGGGGATGCTGGGCGACGAGAGCGCCAGTGCCGTGGTGATGGACTGCCGCAACGGCGAGGTGCTGGCGATGTGCACCAACCCGTCATTCGACCCGACCCTGTTCAACTCCGGCGTGTCGCAGGCACAGTGGCTGGAATGGACCAGCAACACCCGTGCCCCGCTCATCAACAAGGCCGCCGCCGGGCTGTACCCGCCTGGCTCCACGTTCAAGATGGTGGTGGCGCTGGCCGGCTTGGAGGCGCGGGCGATCACCCAGTTCGACCGCATCAACTGCCCAGGCTACCTCGACCTTGGCGACACTCGCTTCCATTGCTGGAGAAGGGGTGGGCACGGCCTGCTCGACCTGCATGGCGGGCTGAAGAACAGTTGCGACGTGTTCTTCTACGAGGTGGCGCGGCGCACCGGCATGGACCACATGGCGGCGATGGCCAACCGTTTCGGCCTTGGCGTGCCGCTCGACATCGACCTGCCGGGTGTCCGCTCCGGGCTGGTGCCGACCCGTGAGTGGCGGATGGCGCAGGGCCACGCGTGGAACCTCGGCGATACGCTGGTGCATGGCATCGGCCAGGGCTTCACCCAGGTGACGCCGCTTGCGCTGTGCACCATGGCGGCGCGCCTCGCCACCGGCCGCGCGGTGCAGCCGCACCTGACCCGCGCCATCGGCGCGGTCATGCAGGACGGGCTGCACGCCGACGATTGGCCCAGCATGGGCTTGCCCGACCGTGGCCTGCATGCGGTGCGCGAGGGGATGTTCGCGGTGGTGAACGAGCCGAACGGCACGGCACCACTGGCCCGGCTGGCCCTGCCCGGCGTGCAGATGGCCGGCAAGACCGGCTCGAGCCAGGTGCGCAGGGTGTCGCGGGCGGCGCGTGAGCACGGCTTCAAATCCGCCAGCCTGCCGTGGGAGTTCCGCCCGCATGCGCTGTTCGTGGCGTTCGCGCCCTACGACGCGCCGCGCTATGCGCTGTCGGTGGTGATCGAGCACGGCAACGCCGGCGCCGATGCCGCCGCGCCCTTGGCCCGCGACATCATGACCGCCGCCCTGACCCGCGACCCGGCCAGCCGGCAGCCGCCGCAGCGCGTGGCCGGGAACTGATAACGCGGTGAGCTATCGCCCGCTCGACGAGCGCAGTGTTCCCGGCTTCCTGGCGGCGGTGCCCGGTCTGGCGTCCCGCCTCGGTCCGCCGCCATGGCGGGTGCGCGAGGTGGGCGACGGCAACCTCAACCTCGTGTTCCTGGTCGACGGCCCGGATGGCGGCCTGTGCGTGAAGCAGTCGCTGCCCTACGTGCGCGCCGCCGGTCCCGGCTGGCCGTTGCCGCTCGAGCGCGCCTTCTTCGAGCACGAGCACTACCGCGCGGTTGCCCCGCACGTGGCCGGGCTGGCGCCGGCGATCCACCATTATGACGCCGAGCAGTTCTGCCTGGTGATGGAACAGCTCTCGCCGCACGTCATCCTGCGGCGCGGGCTGGTGGCCGGCCAGGCCTACCCGCACGCGATCCCGGCGGTGGCCGCGTATGTGGCGCAGGCGTGTTTCGCCACCTCGCCTCTGGCGCAACCGTTCGAGGCGGTGGCGGACGCCGTGGCGCTGTTCGCGCGCAACCAATCGACGCTGCGCATTTCCACCGACCTCATCTTCGCCGATCCGTACCGGATCGCCGCCCGCAACCGTTGGACCAGCCCGCAACTGGATGCCGCCGCCGCCACGTTCAGGGCCGATGCGCGGGTGAAGCGGGCGGTGTCCGAACTCGGCTACCGCTTCCTGACCTGCAAGCAGGCGCTGCTGCACGGCGACCTGCACTCCGGCTCGGTGATGGTGACCGCGCACGACACGCGCGTCATCGATCCGGAGTTCGCGCTGTACGGCCCGATCGGCTTCGACCTCGGCGCGTTCCTGGCCAACCTCGCGCTGAACCATCATGCCCAGTTCGCCCTGATGCCCCCGGGAGACGCCCGCGATGCGTTGCAGGGCTGGCTGGTGGCGGCGATGGCGCAGTTCTGGCATCGGTTCCGCGCCCGCTTCCTGGAACTGTGGCGCGGTCCCACCGCCGGCGACGCCTTTCCGGCCGCGCTGTTCACCGACGCGGCGGGGGCGCTGGCCCTCGATGCGGCACGGGAGCGGTTCATGGCGAAGGTGTTGCGCGACGCGGTCGGCTATGCGGCGGTCAAGATCATCCGCCGCATCCTCGGCTTCGCCCACGTCCTCGACCTCGAAGCTATCGCCGACCCTGACCGTCGCGCCGCCTGCGAACGCGCCTGCCTGGCATTCGCGCGCGAGACGCTGCTCGATCCTGGCGCGGTCACCGACATCGAGGCCTGGGCCGCCGCCGTCGCCCGCTCGGGCGCCGCACTTGCCTGACCGCTACCGGCGGTGGTCGCGGTCGCCCAGCATGGCCGACAATGCCGGCTCCATCGCCTCCGCCATGCGCGTCTGCGCGGCGACCGAGGGGTGCAGCGGCGGATCGGGCGGATCCATCGACACATCCTCGAACCGGGTGCGGTCCAGCACGCCATGGCGCACGAAGATCCCGCCCAGGTCCATGTAGGCGACGCCGGGCACCGCGCCGCGTCCGTAATGGGTCGCGAGAGCCTGGTTGATCTCGGCGGTGTTGCGCGTCACCCACGGGCTACGCTCGCTCGGCAACACGCCCAGCAGCAGGATGCGCGTGTGCGGCAGCCGCCTTTGCGTCTCGTCCACCACCGCCTCGATGCCCACGATGTCGGCGGGGGCGGACCAGTGCAGGTGACCCAGGTTGTTGGCGCCGATCAGGATCACGGCGGCCTTCGGCGCGATGCCGTCGATCTCGCCATGCTCCAGCCGCCACAGCAGGTGCGAGGTGGCATCGCCCTTGAAGCCGAGGTTGAGCGCGTGGCGGTCGCCGTAGAAACGCTGCCAGACCGGCTGGTAGTCGGACCACGCCGGGGGTCCGGCGTGTTCCCAGTTCTGCGTGATCGAGTCGCCCAGGAACACCAGATCGACCGGGCCGCGCTGCTTCTCCGCCAGCTTCGCCTCGTGCCGCGCCCGCCACCAGGGCAGGCTCATGCGCGAGATCGGCTGTGCCGCCGGCGGCACAGCCGCAGCCGTCAACGCCAATCCGGCGAGCAGCAGCAGGGCACGGCGCATTAGGCCAGCCTCATATAGGCGATGGCGCCAAGGCCGAACACGATGCAGTACCAGCCGAACGGGGTCATCGCCCAGGTGTCGTTGCGACGGAACAGCCGCATCAGGAACCAGGTGCTGAGGAATGCGGTGACGCCCGCCACCACGGCGGCGATGCTGGCGGTCTGCAACGTGCCGGGCGGCACCGAGGCGTGCAGCAGCTTCGGCACTTCCAGCACGGTGGCGCCCAGGATGATCGGGGTGGCGATCAGGAACGAGAAATGCGCCGCGCCCTCGTGGTCGACGCCGCGCACCAGCCCGCCGATGATGGTGGCGCCGGAGCGCGACATGCCGGGCAGCAAGGCGAGGCACTGCCACAGGCCGATGGCGATGGCGTCGCCGGCCTTGAGGCCAGTCAGCGGCCGGTGGCCCATGGCACGCGCCCGCTCGCCGACGATCAGCATGATGCCGTTCACCACCAGGAAGGCCGCCACCAGCACCGGGCTGGCGAACAGCGCCCGCAGCCGGTGCTCGAACAACCCGCCCAGGATCACCGCCGGGATGGTGGCGATGACGATCAGCACCAGCAGCCGCCGCGCCTCCGTGGTCGCCTCGCGCGTCGCCGACTGCCCGAGCACGCCGAGCAGCAGCGCCCACCAGTCGCGCCAGAAGAAACCGAGCAGCGCCACGGCGGTGCCGACATGCAGCAGCACCAGGAACGGCAGGAACTCCGGCGCCGCCTGATCGAATGCCCAGCCGAGCAGGCGCGGCACCACCACCGCGTGTCCCAGGCTGCTGACCGGGAACAACTCGGTCGCACCCTGCACGATGGCAATTCCGACGGCTTGAAGTGTGTCCATGTGGCCCCCGTTGCGCGGACGGCACATGACGCGGTGCAGCAATCCCGGTCAAGGGCACGTCAGCGTGACATTCCTTACGAGGTGCTATCGAGTGGCGAGGCGCCGCCTCAGTCGCTGACCGGATAGGCCGCCATCAGCCGTCGTTGCAGCATCCATGCCTGATACATCGGCCGCAACCCGCTCGGTTTGTGCCCGCGCGCCCGGTTGGCGTGGCCGATCTTCCAGGCCGCGCTGAAATGCCGCAACTCATCGGTCCACGCCTTGCGCAACGTGGTGCGCGCGTCCCACACATGGGTCGCCTCCGAGCCCACGCCGTTCACCTCGATGACGGCGAAATCCTCGCCCCGGTGCAGCGCCGGCAGGGAGGCGAAGCGCACGTCGAAGCGGCCGAAGTAGAACTCCGGCATCGCGCGCGCCATCATGTCGATGCGCTCGGTCAACGCCTGCGTCAGATGCTCGGCGCCGTCGTGGAAGATCGAACCCTTGCAGTGGTTGCCGACCAGCACCAGGCGCACCGGCACGCCCTGCGCCGGCACCTCCTCCAGCCGCCCGGCCAGGCGCGGCAGGTACAGATGCGGCACCAGCCCGGCGCGCGGGTCGCGCAGCACCAGTTCGCGCAGCGTGGCGCGGCCGTCGCCGACCACATACGGCGCCTCCTTCAGCGTCACCGAGGTGATGCGGCCATGCGCCTCGTGCGGGTGGCGGATGTAGAACAGCCCGGCCTCGCCCTCCCAGGCGATGAACCGCTGCAACACCATCTGGATGCCGGCGGGATAGTCGGGCAGGCCACGCAGCAGCCCGTCCAGGTCGTGGACCAGGCGGACGCCGGTGCCGTTGCAGCCGATATCCGGCTTCAGGATCAGCGGGAAGCTCAGCCCGGCGCGCTCGATGGCGCCGTTGACCACCGCCCTGTCGGCGCGCGAATCGATGCGCGTGTACGGCGCCACCCAGTCGCGCGCCGGGCCGGTCAGCAGGTCGAGGACAGCGCCTTTGCTCTCGCCGCACAGGCCGCCGGTCTCGATGGCCGGGTTGGCGGCGGTCGGCAGGCTCATGTCGCCGTGGCGCAGACCGAGCGCGATCCATTGCAGGATGACCGGGGCGTAGAAGATCCAGCCCGGCCAGAACTCGAACGGGCTGACCTCGCGCGGCGGGCGTGGCGGGCGCATGGCGGCGCGGCTGGCTGGATTGCCAGCCAATGTCGCGGATTTTGTCATCGCTCAGCCTTCTCCGTCATTCAGCCTTCTCCATCATCGCCTGGCCACTGCGTCACCGCTTGGCTTCCTGCATGCGCGCCGCCGTGCGGCCGGCGAGGATCACCAGGATGGCGAACCCGGCCGCGCCGACCCAGCGCCAGGCACCCAGATGCTGCATCAGCAACGCCCCCACCTGCATCGACACGCCGAACAGCAGCGACGTCCAAACCAGTGTGGCCGACACCACCGCCAGCGCAAAGCGGCCCAGGTCGGCGCGCAGGAAACCGCATGCGGTGTAGGTCGGCAATCTCGCGCCGGGGATGAAGCGGCTGACGAACACCACCCGGAACACCCGGCCATCGAGCCAGTTCCGGCCCTTGCGCATACGGCCGGGCGTGACCCAGCGCGCCAGCAACGGCACCCGGCCGGACAGCGCGCCCAGGCCATACAGCCCCAGGTCGCCCAGCACGATGCCGGCGTACAGGGCGCCCAGCGCCACCGGCACGGTGACCGCGTTGGCCTGCGCCTGCATTGCCGCCATCACCGTGGCGGCATCCTCCAGCACGAACGTCCCCAGGATGATGGCCACGGCCTGGATGCCGATGCCCGCGCCGGACAGGGCGCCAAGTGCTGGAAGGTGCCACATCAACCATTCTCTTGGCGTGGCGAACCGGCCTGTGGTGGCGGCACCGCCGCATCGCGGCGCAACCGGCCGCTGGCACAGCTTGGAGGTAGGTTACGGGTCACGCGGTCTTTATGCCTACGGTGCCGCCCGGTTTGCTAGACGGGGCATTCACGGTTGCGTGATCAACCACAACATGGCGACGCCATGACGTGAACGTGCGTATCCTTTCGGATGGCTTACGATTGTTTTAGACAGTGTGGAACATGAGTAGCGACAACCACTCGAAAGCTGAGGCGGGCGTGAGCATTCTGGTGGTGGACGACGACGACGACGTGCGGGAGATGCTTGCCGAGACGCTGGCGGATTTCGGTTACGGGGTGATGCAGGCGGCGAGCGGCGAGGAGGCGCTGCCGCTGCTCGACTCGGCCAGGGAGATCGGCATCATGCTGACGGACATCAGGATGCCGGGCATGTCCGGCCTGGAACTCGCCGAACTGGTCCGCAAGGAACGAGCCGACGTGAAGATCATCGTCATGTCCGGCTACTCGGACGCGCGCCCGGCGCAGGGGCGGTTCCTGCTGAAGCCGTTCCACATGCAGGAGCTGGCCTCCGCCATCCGCGCCGAGCTGGAATCGACTTAGCGCTTCCTTAACTTCTCTGCGGCCAGTGTCGCCCAGACAAAACGTCTGGAGGCGCTGTGCTCACCATCGACGAGGATCGCGGGCAGGTCGTGACGACCGATCCCAGCGGCCGATTCCACGTTCACGCCCTCGATACGCCGGAAGCCTTCGCGCTGGTGTCGGATGCCTGGCTCCGTTGCGGCTGGGGCGTGAAATACGTCTATGGCTTCACCTGGATGGGTCGCCCGGTGATCCAGTTGCCGGAAGACCTGCTGCGCATCCAGGAGGTTGTCTGGCGCGTGCGGCCCGACATCATCATCGAGACCGGGATCGCGCATGGCGGCTCGCTGGTCTTCTACGCCAACCTGCTGGCGGCGCGGGCCGGCCGGGTGATCGGCGTGGATCGCGATATCCGCCCCGCCAACCGTGCCGCCATCCTGGAACACCCGCTGGCCGCGTCGATCAGCCTGATCGAGGGCGACTCGGCCGCCGCCGAGGTGGCGGCGCAGGTGCGGGCGCAGATTCCACCCGGCGCGCGGGTGATGGTGATCCTCGACAGCAATCATACCCGTGCCCACGTCGCGGCCGAACTGGCGCTGTACGCGCCGATGGTCACGCCCGACTCCTACATCGTCGTCTGCGACGGCATCATGGCCCGGCTGGCCGGGGCGCCCCGCTCGCAGCCGGACTGGGAGTGGAACAACCCGCAGAGCGCCACCGAGGCGTTCCTGGCGACGAGCGAGGATTTCCATGCCGACGATCCGGCGTTCCTGTTCAACGAGGGCGCGGTGCGGTCGCGGGTGACATATTGCCCGAACGGCTTCCTGCGCCGCCGGGCCGCGTGACCGCACCCGCCTGCCGGCTGTGCGGCGGCGGCAACCTGACCGGCCTCGTCGACCTGGGCGCGATGCCGCTCGCAAATGCCTACCTGACCGCCGAGGCGATCGGCCAGGGGCGGGAACGCCGCTACCCGTTGCGGGTGCGGGTCTGCACGGCGTGCTGGCTGGCGCAGGCGGACGCGGCGCTGACGCCCGATGCGATCTTCTCCGATTACCCCTATTTCGCATCCTGCTCGCGCAGTTGGGTGGCCCACGCGGCGCGCTACGCGGCGGAGATGGTGGCGATGCTGGGGCTGGATGGGCGGTCGCTGGTGATCGAGGCGGCTTCCAACGACGGCTACCTGCTGCGGCACTTCGTCACGCGCGGCATCCCGGTCTTGGGGATCGAGCCGGCCGCCAACGTCGCGGCGGCGGCGCGGGCGCGTGGCGTCCCGACCGAGACACGGTTCTTCGACGCCGCCGCCGGGCGCGAACTGGCGGGGCGCGGCCTTGCCGCCGATCTGCTGGTCGCCAACAACGTCCTGGCGCATGTGCCTGACATCATGGCATTCGTCTCGGGCTTCGCGCCGCTGCTGCGACCGCACGGCGTCGTCACCTTCGAGTTCCCGCATCTGCTGGCGATGCTGCGCGAGTGCCAGTTCGACACGATCTATCACGAGCATTTCTCCTACCTGTCGCTGCTGGTGGTGGAGCGTGCGCTGTGCCACGCCGGCCTGCGCGCGTTCGATGCGCTGCCGCTTGCGACCCATGGCGGCTCGTTGCGGGTGTTCGCCTGCCAC
>JAYTQW010000023.1:0-4990 GCA_043746535.1 Rhodospirillales bacterium | reverse complement strand
GGGGCTGTCGGTGGCGGGCATCGTGTCGGCCCCGGACATCGCGCTGGCGACGCCCGGCGCATTGTCCATCGTCGATGGCGGCGCGCTGGTCAGCCCAGGCGGCTTCGTCGACCTGACCGCGAACGGCGCCACCGAGCACGGTCACGGCCACATCCAGGCGGCGACGCTGCAAAGCGTCAGCGGGCAGGCCGCTGGCGTGCTGGCGCTGACCGGGGCCAACAACATCGCAACGCTTGGTCGGTTCACCATGGCGAGCGGCACCCTGGCGCTGACCGACACCGGGACGCTGGTCGTGGGCGGCCCGGTGACGACGCCGAACCTTGTCCTGACTGCGCCAGGGGTGGTGTTCGCAGGCGCGGCACACCTGGGCACGCTGGATATGGCGATCGGCGGCGGCGTGGCACAGGCGGCGGGCACGATCGACGCCGGCCTGCTGACCGGTACCGTTGCCGGTACCGTCGCGCTCGACGACGCCAACGCCATCGTCGACCTCGGCAATCTCACCGGGGGCGGTGCGGTGGCAATCACCAACGCCCGCGACCTGACCATCACCGGCGTGGTCTCGGCCCCGTCCGGCATCGCCTTTGCCGTCGCCGGCACGCTGTCGGAGGCAGCCGGCGGCACGTTGCTCACCAGCGTCCTGAGCGGGAGCGCCAATGGCGACACCACGCTGACGCAGGCCGCCAATGCCATCGCCGCCATCCGCTTCTCCAGCCTCAACGGCATCCACCTGACCGACAGCCATGCGCTGGACATCGACGGGTCGCTGTCGGGCGCCACAGTGACGTTGAACGTGGCCGGCGACCTTACCGAGAGCGGCGGCCCGATCACCACCGGCCAGTTCGCTGGCACCGCCGCGAACATGGCGCTGACCGCCCGCAACCAGATCGCCAGCCTGGGCGACATCGCCGTGCCGGGCAGCTTCACATTGCTGGATGGGCGCGACCTCGCGATCGCCGGCACGCTCGCCGCCAGCACGGTCGACCTGTCCACCAACGCCGGCAGTGTGTCGGGAGCCGGCGTGATCCTGGCCAGCCGGTTGCAGAGCGGCGGCGGCATCCAGGGCAATGTCGATCTGGTCAACCCCGGCAACAGCCTGGGCACTGTCGGCAACTTTGCCGCCACCGGCTCGATCGACTACGCCAGCAACCTCGACCCGGTGATCGACGGCGCGCTGGTCGCACCGGGCGGCCTGACGCTGAACGTGGCCGGGGCGCTGACCGAGGCCGGGGCCGGCTCCATCACCACGTCGGGCCTGCGCGGAACGGCGCTGGGCGGCGCCACACTCGATGCCGCGCGCAACGCCATCGATACCATCGCATTCAGCACCGGGGCCGCCGACCTGTCGCTCACCGATGGCGTGGCGCTGGCCATCACCGGCACGCTGGCCGGACGCCGCATCGCCATTGCCGATGCCGCCAGGGTCACGGAAACCGGAGCCATCGACGCCGCCGGCCTGTCTGGCAGCGCCACCAGCTTCGCCCTGGGCGGCGCCAACCGGATCGCCACACTCGGCGACATCACCGCAGACGCGATCCTGCTGGTCGATGCGGGGAAGCTGGCGATCACCGGCACGGTGCGGACGGCGGCGTTCGACCTGTCCATGCTGTCCGGCGACGTAACCGAGAGCGGCGCCATCCTGGCCGGCACGCTATCGAGCGGAAGCGGCATGGCGGGCAGCGCCGTGCTGGCCTCGGCATCCAACCGGATCGGCACGCTGGGCAACATCCAGGCGGGCGGCAATCTGGTGGTGGCCGACAGCGTGGCGCTGACCATCGCCGGCAGCCTGACCGCGCCGGTGGTGGATCTCTCGACCAGCGCCGGAGGAATCAGGCAGGTGGGCGGCGGCATCGTCACGGCGTTGCTGGACAGCAGCGCCGGTATCGTCGGTGACGCCGGCTTCACGCAGCCAGCCAACCAGATCGCCGCGCTGGGCGCCATGCCGGTGAGCGGCCAACTGGCGCTGGCCGATGCGACCAGCCTGGTGGTCGCCGGGCCGGTATCCACCCCCGGTGCCAGCCTGACCACGCCGGGCGGCATCGACTTCGCCGGCAACCTCGCTGTGCCGGGCGTGCTCACGCTCAACACCGGCGACGGCGTACGGCGCAGCGGCGGCCAGTTCGTGGTCGGCACGCTGACCGGCAATGTCGCCAGCACCGCCGATTTCGGCGCCGGGACGCTGGTCGGCACATTGGGTGACTTCACCGTGACCGATTCGGCGCCCGGGGCCGCCGCCTCCAGCAGCTTCGCACTGGCCAACGCGCAGCCGCTGACATTGGCGGGCACGCTGAACGCCGACTTCATCCAACTCACCGCCACCGGACTGCTGACCTGGAGCGGCGACATCGTCACCGAGGGACTAAGCAGTCTGCAACAGACCGCCGCGCAACCGACACCGCCCGGCAGCTACTTGAGCGTGGTCGCCGACAGCAACGGACGCGCGATCATCGACCAGACTGGCGTCACGCATATCGTGGCGCAGGATGGCGCGCTCGCCACGGTGCGGCTGCAACTCCCGGCCACCGGCGGTCGGATCGTGCTAAACGACCTGGAAGGCCCCGCGACCGACCTGCTGCTGTTCACCGGCGCCGGCACCGCGACGGGGCGGGTGAACCTTGCCGGCCTGTTTGTTTCCGGCCTGAACGGCGGCACCAGCCTGATCGGCACCATCAGCGGCCATCTCGGCTCGGCGGCGGCGCGGGCGTCGGGGATCAATCCCAAGCCCGACACCAACTATCGCATCAACGCCTGCCCGATCCGGTCGGTGAACTGCATCCTGCTGCCGCTGGCCACTGTGGCGCCGACCAACCCGCTGCAGGATTTCAGCATCGGCCAGGCCCGCGACGACGCCGACGACAGCGACGTGCTGCTGCCGAACGTCTCCGATAAGGATTACTGAGATGGGCCGCTTCGCCGGACGGCTGCCGCTGGCGACGCTTCTGGCGCTGGCGCTGGCCGGGTGCGCGGTGCCGCCGTCCACCGCCTATGTTTCCGGCTCCCGCCAGGGCGGCCCGGCCGTCGGGCTGAACCTGGGCCAGAACGCATCCGGCGAGGCCTGCACGCAGCAGGCGCACGGCGAAGGTGCGGCCGACGTGTTCTGCGGCACTTGGCAGCAGCCGAGCGCGCAGGTACGCAGCGCCGGGCCGGCCGGGCCGCAGGCACTGCCGCAACTGGCCACCGCCAGCGCGTGGCGCAGCGAGTTGGATGGCCGCTTCGCCTGCGAGGAGCCGCGCCCGACCACCATCCTGGGCAACGCGCCGGCGCTGGTGATGCAATGCACCCGTCGCCTGGGCGGCTGGCCGTACGTGGCGCTGGTCGCCAGCATCGACAATGTGGGCTGGTACGCCGACGGCGTGCTGCCATCGCTGCCGCCCATGGAGCGCGCGCTCGGCGTCATGTCGGGTCGCCTGAAGCCGGAAGCGGCGACGCAGGCGCAGGACTCGGCGGCCGACGCGCTGCTGGCGGACCGGCTCGCCGCCCGTGCGTTCAGTTCCGGCGACATCGGCCAATACGAGGCGTTGATGGCGGCAGGCACCCGCGCCAACCAGGCGGAGAACTTCGCCAGCGCCGAGAAGGCGTTCCGCGCGGCACTGGCATTGCAACAGAAGGCGCTCGGCGCCGATGCGCCCGGCACGGCCACGCCGTTGCTGCTGCTGGCGCTGCAACTGTCCAACCAGGGCCGCAGCGTCGAGGCCGATGCGCTGATGGCGCGCGCGGCCAGGCTGGTGGCCGGTTCCGACGATCCCGACCTGCGCGCCCGCCTGGCGGACACGCAGGCGCTGAATGCGCTGAACCAGGGCCACGCCGAGCAGGCGCTGACGCTGTTGCGGGTCGCCGAGCAAAGCTACGCCGCGCGGCTGCCGCCGGAGGTGCTGCATGCCCGCCCGCGCCCCGCGCATGGGCTGATCGTCGCTACCAGCGTCGCCGCCAGCACCGCCGGGGTGGCCGACATGCTGCCCAACCGCGACCTGCTGACCGATGTATCGATCCGCACGGCGCTGCTCGGCACCGTCGAGGCCCGTCGCTACGAGGCGATCGTGTTGCGCGACCTCGGCCGCTTCGGCGAGGCGGACGTGATGCTGACATCGGCCAGCGACCTCGCGCGCGGCAACGGCCTGCGCCAGCCGGTGCTGACCGCCCGCCTCGCCCGCACCGAGGCCGAAAACGCTGCGGCACAGGGCCACCCGGCCGACGCAGCCGCCGGGTTCGAGCGGGCGACGCGGGTGTTCGCCGGCGTGCTGCCGGGTACCCGCCCGGTGGCCGAAACGCAGTTGCTGGCCGCGCGGCAACTGGCCCGCCAGGGCGACGAGGCCGGCGCGCTGCAAGCCTGCGAGGGCGCCGCCACCATGCTGCGCCAGCTCAAGATCGGCGTGGAGGCGATGCTGCTGCAACCCTGCCTCGACGTGTTCGGAGCGGCGTCGGAGAAGGCTGCGCCCGATCGTCGCCAGGCGTTGCTGACACAGATGTTCGAGGTGTCGCAACTGGCCCAGGGCAGCGTCACCAGCCAGCAGATCGCCCAGGCGACCGCACGGCTGTCGGCCAACGCCCGCGATCCCAAGGTGGCAATGGCGATCCGCAACGCCGCCGACAGCCGTACCCGGCTGGAGGAGCTGGTGCGACGCCGCGACGAGGCGGCGCAGACCCATGCCGCCGGCGACCAGCCCGGCAGCGGGAGCGCGCCGCCGGTCGACGCCGTCGAACTCGACAAGCAGATCGCCGCCGCCCGCGTCGCCGCCGACGACGCCGAGGCGACATTGCAGGCCGCCGCGCCCAATTTCGGCCAGTTGGTGCAGCAGGTGGCGCCGGCGGCGGATGTGCTGGCGGCACTCGGACCCGACGAGGCGTTCGCCGGCATCGATCTGGCGCCCGACACCGGCTGGGTGTTCCTGCTGCGCGATGGCCGCATCTCGGCGGCGCGGGTGCCGGGCGGCTCCAACGCCATGACGAAGCTGGTGGCCAGGGTGCGGGCCAGCATCGAGGGCGATGGGCC
>JAYTQW010000022.1:0-15058 GCA_043746535.1 Rhodospirillales bacterium | reverse complement strand
CGTGCTGATCGATGTCACCGAGCCGATGGGCATGGAGACGATGGTGCATTTCTTCACCGACGGCGAGCGCGCCACCGCCCGCATCGACCCCTCGGTGCGTGCCGAGCCGGGCGAGACGCTGCCGCTGGCCGCCGACATGAATCAGATGCACCTGCTGGAACCCGAGAGCGGCCACGTGGTCTGACGTGGCTGATCCTGGCATGGCCGACCTTGCGGTAAAACTGATCCCGGCCGACACGCTCCGCCGTTTCATCGCCGACATCTTCGCGGCCGCCGGCTGCGACGCGGCGGAGGCGGGGCGGATCGGCCAATACCTGGTCTCCGCCAACCTCACCGGCCATGACAGCCACGGCGTCATCCGCGCGCCGAACTACATCCGCGCGTTGCAGGCGGGCAACGTGAGGCCGGGCATGGGGCTGACCGTGCTCAGCGAGAGCGCCACCCACGCCACCGTGGACGGCGGCTACGGCTTCGGCCAGAGCATCGGGCCGCTGGCGGTCGATCTCGGCATCGCCAAGGCGCGGGCTGCCGGGATGGCGGTGATCGCGTTGCGACACAGCGGCCATATCGGGCGCATCGGCGACTGGGCGGAACGGGCCGCTGCCGCCGGGCTGGTGTCGATCCATTTCGTCAACGTGGCGCAGGGCGAGCTGGTGGCCCCGTTCGGCGGCGTCGACCGGCGGTTCAGCACCAACCCGGTGTGCATCGGCATCCCGTCCGAGGACGACCAGCCGCTGCTGCTGCTCGATTTCGCAACCTCCATCGTCGCCGAGGGCAAGGTGCTGGTCGCCTCGCGCGGCGGCAAGGCGGTGCCGGACAACGCCATGGTCTGGCCGGACGGGCGCTTCACCGGCGATCCGGCGGCGATGTATGGCCCGCTCACGCCCGAGAACCCGCGCGACCCGTCCGCCGGACCGGGCGCGCTGGTGGCGTTCGGCGACCACAAGGGCTCCGGCTTGGCCTTCATGTGCGAAATCCTGGCCGGCGTGCTGACTGGTGGCGAGACCTCCGGCCCGGTGCCCGGCGGCAAGCGCAGCCGCATCAGCAACGGGCTGCTGTCGATCTACCTCGACCCGGCGCATTTCGGCGCGTCCGGCTTCGCCGCCCGCGCCCGCGAGTATGCCGCCTACTTCAAGGCCTCCCGCCCGGTGATGCCCGGCGGCGAGGTGCTGGCGCCGGGCGAGCCGGAAGCGCGCACGCGGGCCAAGCGGCTGGCGGAGGGCGTGCCGCTGGCGCTGGATGCCTGGGCAAGCATTGTCGCGATTGCGGCGAGTTTGGGCGTGGCCGAGCCGGTGCAGTAGGTCAGCCTGATCGCTGGTGGAAAGGTTTCGGAGCCTCTGTCACCCTAAGCCGAGTGAGCTTCCATTGCGGCAGACGGGCGGATCTTGAATGCAATTCGAGTGGGATGAGGTCAAGAACGCGGCTAATACGAAGAAGCACGATTTAGGGTTTCAGAATGCTGAAATCGTTTTCAACGGGCTATATGTGTCAAAACCTGGTACCGCCAAAGACGGTGAGCAACGATGGTTGGCCGTCGGCATTTTAGGTGCGCGCTATGTCACCGTAGTCTATACATGGCGCGGAGACGTGGTTCGCGTCATATCGGTGCGGAGGTCCAGAGATGGCGAAAAGCGAGAATATCGTAAGCTACTCCTCTGAGGAACTGAAGCGTCTGCGGATGGCGCGTGGCGGTGGTCCTTTTGGCGACATGGCCGCAGTCGATGCCAAGACCGAGGAGCAGTTGGAGCGCGATATCGCCTCCGACCCGGATTGGCGGGATGTGCCGGTCGATTGGTACAAGGACGCTGTGTTGGTCATCCCGAAGGCGGAGCAGCCACGGTGGGTGCCAATCGACGAGGACGTGCTGGCGTGGTTCATGCAGCAGGGACCCAACCACAAGACCCGGATCAATGACGCGCTGCGGGCGCTGACGCAGCAGCAGGCCAAGCGCCGGGCCTGACCGCTACAGCGCCTCCAGATCCACCGACACCGCGACGCTGTGCCGGCCGCCGCCGAGCAGGATGCCGCGCACCGGGCTGATGTCGCCGTAGTCGCGGCCCCAGGCCAGCACCACATGCTCGTCCACCACCACCAGATCGTTGGTGGGGTCGAGGTCGATCCAGCCATGCGCGGCGCCCAGCCATGCGCCGACCCAGGCGTGCGACTGGTCGGCGCCGCGCCGCGCCACCACGCCCGGTGGCGGCTTGGTGCGCAGGTAGCCGGACACGTAGCGCGCCGGCAGGCCCAGCGCGCGCAGGCCGCTGATCATCAGGTGGGTGAAGTCCTGGCATACGCCCGCGCGCATCGCCAGCACCCGCGAGACCGGGGTGGAGATGGTGGTGACGCCGCCCTTGAAGGTGAATTCGCGACGGATGCGAGCGTTGAGGTCGAGCAGGCAGGCCAGGATCGGACGCCCCGGCGGGAAGCTGCCGGCGACATAGGCGCCCGCCCCGGCGTCGGCTGCGGCCATCGGGCTGTCGAAGGCGAACTCGGCGGCCCGCCAGGCGCCCGGCCCGCCCGCCATGGCCTCGGCGGCGACGCCCTCCCAGGACGGGGTTGCCTCCGGGTCGGGCGCCTGCGGAAACCGCACGTCGACCGTCGCCTCGACCGTGACCTCGAACCGCTCGTGCGGCAGATCGAGGAACATCCAACTGACCTTGTTGCCGAAATGGTCGTGGCCATCGGTCAGCCGCGATGGGCGTGGGGTCGCCAGCAGATGCGCCTGCCGCACCTCCTGGTGCGGCAGGCTGCGTGGGCTGAGATGCAGCACATGCGCGGCCAGATCGACCGGCGTTGCATAGGCATAGGTGGTGACGTGGCGGACCTGGTATCTCATTTCGCGTCCCGTGACATCGCAGCCGCATCCTCGCCCCAGCCCAATGTCTGCGCCGCCGGCAGCAGCGCGAAGTAGCGGCGGCTGATGCGGTCGGACAGGCTAGCCACGCCGGCGGCGATCTCGTGCAACCGCCGCGGCATCGTCGCCGCCGTCGCCGCCTGGTCGGGCGCGGCCAGCACGTCGGATACCAGCGCCTCCGCCTGCGCCAGCAACCCGGCGGCGGCCCCGGCCAGGTGGTCGCCGCCGACGCCGTTCGGGGTCAGCTCGTCGAGCAGCCCGTGCATGGCGGCCAGTTGGAATGCCAGCCCGCGCGGGTTGCCCAGGTCGGCCAGCACCAGATCCAGCACCGGCGCCGCCTGCAAGGCGTTCATGTAGCGGCTGCGGTAGGTGATGGCGCTGTCGCACAACTCCAAGATCAGCGACAGGCCGATCTCGATATGGCCGGCGGGCTGGTCGAGCGCCCGGCCGACCTCGCCGGCCACCGCCTGCGCCCGCTCGATCCGCCGGCCCAGGTCGAGGAACAGGAAACCGCCGCCGCGCACCATGTTCTCGGCGGCGGCGCCCGCGACGGCGGTGCAGAAACGCTGGATGGCGACCATGGCGTGGCCCAGCCCGTCCAGGCTGTGGCCGGACTGCTCGGTCTCGACCCGCGCCGCCGCCAGCGTCTGCGTGAAGGTCGCGTACATGTCGCCGGTCAGCCGGTCGCGCACGCTCTCGGTCAGCCGCGCGATCTCGCCGAAGATACGCACGATGGAGCCGCGCGGCCGCCGCTCGCCGGCCTCGCGGGTGCGGGCCAGCATCGACAGCAGCGCCTCGGGCAGCAGGCTGGGTTTCGCCTGCTCGGCATCGATCATGCCGGCGTCGCACAGGCAGTTCGCCAGCGCGTGCAGCTCGGCCAGCTCGCGCGGCAGCGCCGTGGGCGCGCGCACCAGCCGGGCGACGGCGGCGCGCACCAGCCGTGCCGCGCGCTCCAGCCGCTCGACGTAGCGGCCCAGCCAGAACAGGTTGTCGGCCACCCGGCTCGGCAACTCGCCGCTGGACCGCCGCAACGCCAGCGGCGCCACCGCGAGCGGGCCGGGGCCGACGATGTCGGCGCGGTCCTCCGTCAGCACCCATAGATCCTTCGACAGGCCGCCCTGCGGCAGCGCGCCGCCCGGATGCACGCCGACTGGCACCACGCGGGCCAGCCCGCCCGGCATCGCCTGCCACCGCTCGCCGTCGAAGGCCAGGAACAGGCGCACGATGACCGGGCGCGGCTGCAGTCCCTCCGCCGTCAGGCATGGCGCGGTCGATGGGTTGACCACGGCGACGGCGGTCCAGTCCTGCGGCCGGCACTCGATCCGCTCGAACAGCGCGCCACGCGCCTCCGGCGGCAACTCGGAGGGTGCGACGGGCGCATGATGGCTGTCGAAGGAGTCCCGCAACAGCCAGCCCGGCAGGTTCTGCCGCACCCGCGCCAGGGCGTGCGGCTCGCCCAGCCACAGGGTCGGCACGCTGTCGAGCAACAGTTGCTCGTCCAGCAGGCGGCTCGCCAGTGCCGGCAGGAACGCGGCCAACATCGGCGCCTCGGCGAAACCGGCGCCGGAATCGTTGACGACCCGCACGTTGCCGGCGCGCATGGCGTCCAGCAGGCCGGGCACGCCGGCGAGGTGGCGGCCATCGAGTTCCAGCGGATCGAGCTGCTGGCCGTCGATGCGGCGCAGGATCACGTCGACGCGCTGCAACCCCGTCAGCGTCTTCAGGAACACGACGCCGCCGCGCACGGTCAGGTCGCCGCTCTCGACCAGGGCGCAGGACAGTTCGCGCGACAGGAACAGGTGCTCGAACCATTGCGGGTCGGTGATGCCGGCGGTGAGCAGCGCCACCACCGGGTTGGCGCGGCCGTCCGGGGCCATGCGGTGCAGCGCATCCTGCCAGCGGTCGAAGAACGGGCGCATCGAACGCACCTGCGCCAGCTTGAAGCCCTCAGGCAGCACGCGGGTCAGCAGGCGGCGGTTCTCGCGCGCATAGCCGATGCCGGACGCGGCGGAGGTGCGGTCGCTCAACACGCGCCATGCGCCGTCCGGGCCGCGCAGCAGGTCGGCGGCGTAGAACTGCAACCGCTGGCCAGCGGGCTGCGGCCCGGCGTCAGGCTGGTGCAGCGCGCGCAGGAAATTGCGGTTGCCATACACGGCGGCCGGCGGCAGCACGCCCTCCCGCAGCAGCGCCTGCGGGCCATACACGTCGTCCAGCAACGCCGACAGCAGCCGCGCGCGCTGCACGAGGCCCGCCTCAAGGTCCACGAACTCGCCCGCCGGGATCGGCAACGGCACCGGGTCGCAGCGCCAGGCCGGGGCGTCGGGCGAGGCGCCCGGCAGCAATGCGGTGACGCCCTCCTCGGCGAACGCGCGGTCCAGCCGCGCCGCGCGTTCACTCAGGCCGTGTTCGCCGAAGCCCTGGAACGTGGCCAGGATGGCGCGCCAATGCGGGCGCAGGCCGCCATGCCCGTCGACCATCTCATCCTTGGCGGCGGCTACGGTCACGCCGCCCCACGCATCAGGCGAAACGTATCAGGCAAAACGACGCAGATCGAGCGTGCGGGGATGTTCGCGTCCATGCGAGCGAAGCGCCTGACCGGCCGGCGCGTTCGTTGAACCCGGCGTGTGGCCGATCGGCGCGAACAGGGTGCGGCGGCGCGCCTCGGCCTCCTGCGCGTTCACCGGCAGCGTCTCGTAGCTGCGCCCACCCGGATGCGAGACGCTGTGGGTCATGCCGCCCAGGCTGCGCCCGCTCCAGCGGTCGAACACGTCGAACACCACCGGCGCCTGCGCGCGGATGCCGGGATGCAGCGCGTTCGGCGGCTGCCACGCCTTGAAGCGGACGCCGCCGACATACTCGCCGGCACGCTCGGTCGGCGACAGCGGCACCGCGACGCCGTTGGCGGCCAGCACGTAGCGTTCCGGCTGCCAGCCGCTCACCTTGGCCTGCACGCGCTCCACCGAACTGTCGACGTAGCGCGCCATGCCGGTCGGCGTCGGTGCCTCCGCCAGCACATGCCATGGCTCCAGCGCGTGACGCAGCTCGACGGCCATGCCGCGCACGTGGGTCTCGCCGATCTGCGGGAAGCGGAACGCGAAATGCGGCGCGAACCAGTCGGGATCGAGCTTGAAGCCGATGTCGGACAGTTGTTCCAGCGCATCGCGGAAATCCTGCTCGCAGTAATGCGGCAGCATGAAATCGTCGTGCAGCCGGGTGCCCCAGCGGATCAGTCGGCGGTCGTACGGAGTCTGCCAGAACCCGGCCAGGGCGGCGCGCATCAGCAGCATCTGCGCCGCCGACATCTCGGCGTGCGGCGGCATCTCCATGGCGCGGAACTCGACCAGGCCGCGCCGTCCCGACTGGCTGTTCGGGTCGTACATCTTGTCGATGCAGAACTCGGTGCGATGGGTGTTGCCGCTCATGTCGGCCAGGATGTTGCGCAGCAGCCGGTCGAGCGTCCACGGCGGCACCTGCCTGAACGGCGCGATCTGCTCGAAGGCGATCTCCAGCTCGTTCACCGCGTCGTCGCGCGCCTCGTCGATGCGCGGGTGCTGGCTGGTCGGCCCGATGAACAGGCCGGCGAAGGCGAACGACAGGCTGGGATGGTTGTGCCAGAAGCCGAGCAGGCTTTTCAGCAGGTCCGGACGGCGCAGGAACGGGCTGTCCTCCGCCTTCGCCGCGCCCATGACGACGTGGTTGCCGCCGCCGGTGCCGACATGGCGGCCGTCGAGCATGAACTTCTCCGCCGCCAGCCCGACCTGCCGCGCCTCCTCGTAGAGCTGTTCGGTGCGCCCGACATGCTCGGCCCAGTTGCTGGCCGGATGCACGTTGACCTCGATCACGCCGGGATCGGGCGTGACCGAGAAGCTCAACAGGCGCGGGTCGTGCGGCGGCTGGTAGCCCTCGATCACCACCGGCGTGCCGATCTCGGCGGCGGTGGCTTCGACGGCGGCGACCAATGCGAGCCAATCTTCGGCCGCGAACAGAGGGGGCATGAACACATGCAGCACGCCCTGGCGCGGCTCCACCGCCAGCGCGGTGCGCACCAGGTCCGGCTCGCCGCGCCCAAGCTTCGGCAATTCCTGCGAGATCGGCCGGAACGCCTCGATCCCGGCATCCGCCAGTGCCGCGCGGCGCAGCGTCGCCTGGGGCGGCAGCGCGCCCGGTTCGGCGAACGGGTCCGGCTCGAACGCCGGCTCGATGCTGTCGGGGTCGGCCCAGGGCAGGCTGTCCAGCGGCAGCCGGAAACCGGCCGGGCTGTCGCCGGGTGCGAGGAACATGGTGTTGTCGCGGAAATGCCAGCGCCCGGTCTGCCAGCGGCGGGCGCCGTCGTCCAACACGCGGCGCAGCGGCAGCACCACGCCGACCGGGGCCGCGAGGCCCTGGCCGAAGATGCGGGTCATTCGCGCCCGCTCCAGCGGATCGCGCAGCCGGCTGTCCTCGGCGGCCACATTGGCCGGCAGCCGGTGCTCCTTCCACAGGTAGTAGTGGACATCCTCATGCGCCGGGATCATCGCCGACGGGTCGACCTGCAACCGCTCCGCCAGCGCCTGGGTGAAGCGGGCGGCGTCGTCGGCGGTGTTGGCGCCGCGCTCGCGGTCGGGGTCGGCCAGCAACGCGGGGTCGGTCCACACCGCGTCGCCGTCGCCGCGCCAATAGGAATGCAACGCCCAACGCGGCAACACCTCGCCCGGGTACTGCTTGCCCATGCCGTACGACAGCGCCGCTCCGGGCGACCACAGCTTGGCCAGCCGGCGGATCAGCTTGCCGGCATAGCGCCGCTTGGTCGGGCCGAGCGCCTCGGCGTTCCACTCGGGCGCATCGCTGTCGCTGGCGGCCACGAAGGTCGGCTCGCCGCCCAGCGTCAGGCGCATGTCGCCGGCGTCCATCGCCCGGTCCACCCGCGCGCCGGTGGCCAGGATGTCCTGCCACTGGCGCCGGCTGTACGGCTTGGTGACGCGCGGCGTCTCGGCCACGCGGGCGACCGACATGGCCACGTCGAACTCCGTCTCCGCCTCGCTGACCAGCCCGCTGATGGGGGCCGCGGATTGCGGCGACGGGCTGGCGGCGAGCGGAATATGGCCCTCGCCGGTCAGCAGGCCGGAGGTGGCGTCCAGCCCGATCCAGCCGCCGCCCGGCAGATAGACCTCGGCCCAGGCGTGCAGGTCGGTGAAGTCGGTGGCCGGTCCCGCCGGCCCTTCCAGCGGCTTCACGTCGCCGACAAGTTGGATCAGGTAGCCGGACACGAAGCGCGCGGCGCAGCCGAGATGGCGCAGCAACTGCACCAGCAGCCAGGCGGAGTCGCGGCATGACCCGCGCCCCTGCTCCAGCGTCTCCTCCGGCGTCCACACGCCCGGCTCCATGCGGACGACGTAGGACACCCGGCTCATCACCTGCCGGTTCAGCGCCACCAGCCAGTCGATCGTGCGCGGGGCCTCGCGCGGCACCTCGGCGAGCAGTGCCGCGAGGCGCGCGCCGGGTTCCTCGGTGACGCGGAACGGGGCGAGTTCCTCGGTCAGCAGCGCGTCGTAGGCGAACGGGAAGCTCTCGGCCTCGGGTTCCAGGAAGAAGTCGAACGGGTTGATAGTCGCCATGTCGGCGACCAGATCGACCGTCACGCTGAACTGCGTCACCCGTTCGGGGAACACCACGCGGGCCATGAAATTGCCCTGCGGGTCCTGCAGCCAGTTCAGGAAATGCGGCTGCGGCGCCACTTTCAGCGAGTATGACAGGATCGGCGTGCGCGCGTGCGGCGCCGGGCGCAGGCGGATGGTCTGCGGCCCCAGGCTGACCAGCCGGTCATACTTGTAGAAGGTGCGGTGCGTCAGCGCGACGTGGATGGACATGATGCTGCCTGGCTCGGAAATGGGATCAGGCGGAGGCGGATACGGGTACGGCGGCGCGCGCGAACCGGCGCGGGTCGAGTTCCGGCACGGCGACGGCGGCAGCCCCCGGGTCGCGCCCGGCCACGATGTCGGCAACCAACTGGCCGGCGGCGGGCGAGGTCTGGATGCCGTAGCCGCCCTGCCCCACGCACCAGCAGAACCCGTCCACGCCGCCATCCCAGCCGATGGCGAGGCTGCGGTCGGGGGTGAAGGTGCGCAGCCCGGCCCAGCTATGCTCGATGCGCCGCACCTCGATGTCGAGCCAGCGTTGCATCCGGTCGATGCCCAGCGCCACGTCCAGCTCGTCCGGCTGCACGTCGTGCGGCGTCATGTCGGTCTCGTCCTCGGGCGAGACCATCAGCCGGGTGCGCGCCTCGGCCCGCGCGTACCAGCCGCCCTGCACGACGTGCATCATCGGCCAGTGTTGCGGCGACCAGGGGGCCGCGTCGATGATGACGCCGGTGCGGCGCTTGGGCACCAGGCCGAGCGGCGCCGCGCCGGCCCGTGACGCGACCTCGTCGCCCCAGGCGCCGGCGGCGTTGACCACCACCGGGGCGCGGAAGCGGGCGCCGCCGGTGACTTCGACCTCCCAATGGCCGGCGCGACGTTCGATCCAGCCGCTGCGGCTGCGCAGCGCCAGCACGCCGCCGCGCTGGCGCAACTGCCGCAGGAAGCCCTGGTGCAGGGTCGCCACCTCCATGTCGAAGGCGTCGTCCTCGATGGCGGCGCTGTGGACCACGCCGGCGCGGATCGCCGGCACCAGTTCGCGCGCGGTGGCGGCGCCGATCTCGCGCAGGCCGCTGCCGTTCGCCAGCATGGCGTGCAGCGCCGGCAGGTCGCCAGCCTCGGCCAGAAACAGCACCGCTCGGCGCGACATCAGTGGGGTCTCGGCGAAGCCTTCCGGCGGATGCTCGAAGAACGGCCGCGACAGCGCGTTCAGCGTGCGCACCGCCGGTGGGCCGTAGTTGAGGATCCAGATCGCCGCCGAACGGCCGGTGCTGTGATAGCCGGCCGCCTCCTCCGCCTCGATCAGGGCGACGCGGCGGTCGGCCGACAGGTGCGCGGCGGCGGTGGCCCCGGCGATGCCGGCGCCGATGACGATGGCGTCATAGTGATGGATATCCATGCGCGGCAGCATCGTTTGCCGGCGGCATGTTCGCAAGTGCGGGATGCGGCCGTAGCCGCGTCAGGCGCAGTCGCAGCCCTTGGTCGGCCCCTGGTCGGCGCGGACCAGATGATGGTCGATCCACTCGGCCACCAGCCGTCGCGCCTCGTTCAAGGAGGCTTCGGGGTGATGGATGCGATAGAGCGTGGTGCAGGCGCCGAACGCCGCCATATCGTCACTGCCGATGGCGCGCAACTCGCCATAGGCGGTGACCACGGCTCGTTCGCAACGTCTGGCGATGTAGCTGAATTCGCGACCCATGGATGCCAATATAGCCGCACCGGCGCAAATGTCACCCGACCCGGCCACGCCCGCGTCATCAGGTTATTCCGTAGCGCGTCCTGATCTCGTCGGCGACGCGCCCGGCCTCGTCCAGCCGGGGGCGCGGCCAGCCAGCGAGGTCCCGGTCGAAGCGGCGGACCTGGCCCTGGTTCACCAGCGCGCGCACCAGCCGCCGGTGCCGCGCCCCCGCCAGGTCGGGCAGCGCCACATAGACCGGAAGCTGGGTGGCGCAGGCTTCGCTCAGCATCGATACCGAGTCGGCGGTGACGACGATGGCGTCGGCGGTGGCGAGATAACCGAGATACGGGTTCTCGCCCGGCTCGCCCCAGCGGTACAGCAGGTGCATCACCGGCCCCAGCCCGGCCGCCAGCGCGTCGCTCGCCTCGGCGCCGGTACGGCGGCTGGTGGTGGCCAGGACCGAGCCGCCACGCCCGGCGACCAGGGCGGCGGTGGCGCGCGCCAGGCCGTGCGCCCGCGCCGGCTCCATATCGGCGCCGCGCACCGAGCCGCCGACCAGCAGCGCCACGCGCGGGTGCGGCAGATGGTCGAGGCGGTCGGCCCACCGCTCAGCCGCCTGCTCCAGCACCTTCGGCGATACCCGGTGCGGCGCGCCGGTCACCGGGAAGATATTGGCGCCAGGCGGCACGCCGTCATGCTCGGGCACCACCAGCAGGTCGAACTCGGCCCGGTGCCGCGCCATGCCGAAACCCGGGCGCATGCAGTGGACCAGGCGGCAGCCGAACCGCGCCTTCAGCCACAGCGCCACCGCCGCCGAGCGGCTGCCCGACGAGATCACCAGCTTGGGCGCGGCCTCGCCGCTCTTGATGTCGAACAGCCCGCCCTCGCGCGGCGCCACGCCACGCAGCGAGCCATGCGGGGCCAGCCCGGCCAGATGCGCCATCCAGTTCCAGTGCAGCGGGATGCGGCGGAACGCGACGCCCAGCCGCTCGGCGATGCCCAGCGCCTGCGCCGACGTGCCGGCGCGCGGGTCGTCCAGCACCCAGACGCGGGCCTGCGCGCCGCGCGATGCGGCGGGCCCGTCCCTGGTATGCTGCGGCCCCTCGGTCATGCGCGGCCCACCCATGGATTTTGCGGCACGCTACGGCTACCAACGCCCGACACGCCGACGAGGGTTCGCGCCATGACGAAGCTGCACATGACAGACTGGGACCGGGATGCCGCGCTGACGGCGGCGCGGATACTGCTGGAGATCAAGGCCGTCAATTTCCGCCCCGAAGAACCTTACACATTCACGTCGGGCTGGAAGTCGCCCGTCTATATCGACTGCCGGCGCATCATCTACTTCCCGCGCGCCCGCGCCAAGATCTGCGAACTGGCGGTGGAGAAGATCGGCCGCCACATCGGCTACGAAAGCATCGAGGCGGTGGCCGGGGGCGAGACCGCCGGCATCCCGTTCGCGGCCTGGATCGCCGACCGCATGCTGGTCCCGATGGCCTATGTGCGCAAGCAGCCGAAAGGCTTCGGCCGCAACGCGCTGATCGAGGGCGACGTGCCGGAGGGCAAGCGCACGCTGCTGGTGGAGGACCTCACCACCGACGGGCAGAGCAAGATCCGCTTCGCCACCGCGCTGCGCGATGCCGGCGCCATCTGCGACCACACCTTCGTGGTGTTCTTCTACGGCGTGTTCCCCGGCAGCTTCGACACGCTGAGCAAGATGGGCATCACCCTGCACAGCCTGTGCACCTGGTGGGACGTGCTGGAGGCGTGCCGCGACCGGCCCTATTTCGCCGAACCGGCACTGGCCGAGGTGCGCCGGTTCCTGGAGAACCCGGTGGCGTGGTCGGCGGCGCATGGCGGCGTCGCCAGCGCCGAGGAGGCCGCCGCGCGGCGCTTGGTGGTGGCAAAACCGGCCGAGGGCGCGGTATAAAGGTTCTGTAGAGTCAAAAGAAGATTTCACATGACCCCTCCCCCGCCGGCGGCCTCGCGCGCCAACTCCGCCTCGGCCCGCGACATCGCCAACGTGCTGCATCCGTACACCGACCTGCGCGCGCATCAGGCCACGGGGCCGCTGGTGATCGCGCGTGGCGAGGGCGTGCGGGTGTTCGACGACCAGGGCCGCGCCTACATCGACACGGTGGCCGGGCTGTGGTGCGCCAGCCTGGGCTTCAGCAACGAGCGGCTGGTCGAGGCGGCGGCGGCGCAGATGCGCAAGCTGCCATTCTACCACTCGTTCAGCGCCAAGTCGCACGAGCCGATGATCGATCTGGCCGAGATGCTGATCGAGCGGGCGCCGGTGCCGATGAGCAAGGTGTTCTTCGCCAACTCCGGCTCGGAGGCGAACGACACCGCCGTGAAGATGGTCTGGTACTTCAACAACGCGCTCGACCGGCCACAGAAGAAGAAGCTGATCGGACGCATTAAGGGCTATCACGGCATCACCGTCGCCGCCGCCAGCCTGACCGGCCTGCCCTACACCCACCGCAGCTTCGACCTGCCGCTGCCAGGCTTCCTGCACACCGCGACACCGCATTTCTACCATGGCGGGCAGGACGGCGAGAGCGAGGAGATGTTCGCCGACCGCTGCGCCGACGAGTTGGAGGCGCTGATCCTGGCCGAGGGACCGGACACGGTGGCGGCGATGTGGGCCGAGCCGGTGATGGGTGCCGGCGGCGTGATCGTGCCGCCGCGCGGCTACTTCGAGAAGATCCAGGCCGTGCTGCGCAAATACGACGTGCTGATGGTGGCCGACGAGGTGATCTGCGGCTTCTGGCGCACCGGCAGCTACTGGGGCAGCCAGACCTTCGGCGTGCAGCCGGACATACTGGTGTGCGCCAAGGCGCTGAGTGCCGCCTTCCTGCCGATCAGCGCGGTGCTGGTGAACCAGCGCGTGTTCGATGCCCTGGCCGACGAGAGCCACGCGCTCGGCACGTTCGGCACCGGCTACACCTACTCCGGCCATCCGGTGCCGGCGGCGGTGGCGATCGAGACGCTGAGAATCTACGACGAGACCGGCATCGGCGCGCATGTGGCCGAGGTCGGCGAGCACTTCCAGGCCGGGCTGCGCGACCGCTTCGCCGGGCACAATCTAGTCGGCGACGTGCGCGGCGTTGGCCTGATCGGCGCCATCGAGCTGGTCGAGGACCCCGCCTGCCGCCGGAACTTCGATCCCGCCCGCAAGATCGGCGCACGCGCGGCCAAGCTGGCGGAGGGCATGGGCGTGATCGGCCGCGCCTCGGCCAACGACTCACTGGTGTTCAGCCCGCCGCTGATCATCACCAAGGCGGAGGTCGACATCGTGCTCGATACGTTCGCGACGGCGTTGGATGAGTTGGCCGTGCAACTGCGGCGCGAGGGGATGGCGGTGGTTTGAACCACTCCGGGGCGTCTCGATGCGTTATGATGCATGGTTAATCTCGCCCGCATGATCGACCACGACGAATCCTTGGTGCAGACGCAGGCCCGATGCTACCGTCTAGCACCGAACAGTTGCGAGATGGGCGAAGGGGTTGGGCGTGCAGCAGCAGGTGATCGGCTTGATCGGCGGCATGAGTTGGGAAAGCTCGGCCGAGTACTACCGGATCATCAACCAAGCGGTGCGCGCCCGGCTGGGCGGAGTGCATTCGGCGCGCGTGCTGATGTGGTCCTTCGACTTCGGCGAGATCGAGGCGTTGCAGCACGCCGGGCGCTGGGATGAGGCGGCAGCAGGGCTGGTGGACGCGGCGCAGCGGTTGGAGCGGGGCGGCGCCGACTTTGCCCTGATCTGCACCAACACCATGCACCGCATGGCCGATCAGGTGCAGGCCGCCATCAGCATCCCACTGCTGCACATTGCCGATCCCACGGCCGAGCGCATCAAGACGGCCGGACTGTCCCGCGTGGGACTGCTGGGAACGGCATTCACGATGGAGCAGGCATTCTACAAGGGCCGCCTCCTGGAGCGCTTCGGGCTGGACGTGCTGGTGCCGGGTGACAAGGACCGCGCCGTGGTCCACCGCGTGATCTACGACGAGTTGGTGCGGGGCCGGGTTGAGCCTGCATCTCGGGACGCCTACCGGGGCGTGATTGCTCGCCTTGTGGAGCGCGGTGCGGAGGCGGTCATCCTGGGCTGCACGGAGATCATGCTTTTGGTCCGTCCCGAGGATAGCTCGGTGCCGCTGTTCGACACTACCGCCATCCACGCGGAGGCCGCGGTGGAGCGGGCGCTGGACGAGCGGGCGGTGCAACTGCGGCGCGAGGGGATGGTGGTGGTTTGAACTACTCCGGGAGGTCTCGATGCGCTACAGTAATGCATGGTCAATCCCGCCCGTCTGATCGACTACGACGGATCCCTGGCAGAGGCGCAGGCGTTTGCCGCTGCGATTGCGGAGTCGGACGCCGATCCGCGTGTGGTTCCGCACGAGGAAGTCCGTGTCTGGTTGTTGCGCCTTACGCATGGCGAGTTCGACGCCCCCCCCTGAACCTCGCTGACTGTTAAGTGTTGGCTGGCGTGCTCGCGCTTTGGCCGATATCGGCCGGATTGTTCGACATATCGCCGCCGACAACCCCGTAGCCGCTGCCCGGGTCGGGCGCGAACTCCTGCTTGCAGGCGACAGCCTGGCGATTTTCCCGCGCCGTGCCAAGTTTGGCCGCTACGCAGGTGCCCGCGAACTGATAGCTGTCTTGCCACACATTATCGCTTATCGGCTTATCGGTGCTGATACCGTCACGATCCTGCGCATCTGGCACACCGCCCAGGACCGCCCGGAGCTCGGTTCGTAATCAGCCTGCTCAGGTTCCTGGCGGAGTCATTACCGCGAATGTGGTTCCCTGTATGTCCAGGCATTGTGCGATCCGGCTGCCGCCTGTAACCACGTTCGGGCCGCTCACCACCTTGCCTCCGGCCTCGGTGACGCGACGGATTGCCGCGTCGAT
>JAYTQW010000021.1:0-6250 GCA_043746535.1 Rhodospirillales bacterium | reverse complement strand
CGGTAGAAGCGGGCGAGGCCTGTCGCCGAGCCGGGTGGCGCGGCCAGTTCGACATAGGCGAAGCCCAGCCGCAACTGGCCGAAACGCGGCTCGGGCGCGTGGCAGCGGATGCGGTTGCCCCAGGGGCAGGTGGTGTCGATGAACGCGCCGTGATCCTCGACGGTGAACGCGGTGCCGCCCAACTTGCCGCGGACCCGCGCCAGCCGCCCGCGCAGGGCGTCGAGATCGGGCAGCACCAGGCCGCACATCCCCCGCACCACCTGCGCCGGGCCGGATGGCAGGTGGAACTGGTGGGTGCCGGCATTGACCCACATGTTGTCGGTGCCGGTGTTCAGGAACGGGTCGCGGGTCAGGCCGAGGCCGGTGACATAGAACAAGGTCGCCAGAAGCTGGTCCGGCACCCGCATGTTGAGATGTCCGAATTCGACGATGTTGCCGACATCTTCCTGGGTCCGGTCGAATACCGGGGCGGCTTGCGTGTCCATTGTCGGACCTCCCTGCTGACCGCGCCATCATCGGCGGTCTCGGCTATCCGGTCCAGCCGGACGTTGCTAGAACGGTTTCGGAAAACCCAGGAGGCGGCGATGCAGCCCACGCATTTCGGCACATTGGCGGACGGCCGCGCGGTCGAGGCCTGGACGCTGGAGAACGGCGCCGGCCTGCGCGCCACCCTGCTCACCTACGGCGCCCGGCTGGCGGCGCTGCATGTGCCGGTCGGCGGCGGCCACACCCGCAACGTGGCGCTCGGGCTGGCCACGCTCGATGAGTACGTGGCCAACACCGCCTACCTTGGCGCGGTGCCCGGACGCTACGCCAACCGGATCGCCCGCGGCCGCTTCCCCCTGGACGGGCGCGAGGTGCAGGTCACCACCAACAACGGCCCCAACATGCTGCACGGGGGAAAGACCGGCTTCGACCGCGCGGTGTGGCGGGCGCAGGCCGACGGCGACGCGGTGGTGATGGCGCATACGAGTCCCGACGGCGACCAGGGCTTTCCCGGCAGGCTCGACGTGACCGTGCGTTATGCGCTGGACGGCGGCGACCTGGTGATCGACACCATCGCCCGCGCCGATGCGCCCACCGTGCTCAACCTGACCAGCCACGCCTACTTCAACCTGTCGGGCGGTCCCGACATCCTCGACCATACGCTGACCCTGGCCGCGAATCATTTCACGCCGGTCGACGCCGGCCTGATCCCGACCGGGGAGCTGGCGCCGGTGGCAGGGACGCCGTTCGACTTCCGCACGCCCGTGAAGATCGGCGCGCGGATCGACGCGGACCATCCGCAACTGCGGTTCGGCGTCGGCTACGACCACAATTTCGTCTTGGGCGCGGCACCTGCCGACGCGCCCCGCCTCGCCGCCGCCGTCAGCGGCGACGGCCTGATGATGCAGGCGCTGACCACCGAGCCGGGCGTGCAGTTCTACACCGGCAACCACCTGCCCGACGCCGGCCTCCCGTACCGCTCCGCATTCTGCCTGGAGACGCAGCATTTCCCGGACAGCCCCAACCACCCCGCCTTTCCCACCACCGTCCTGCGCCCTGGCGAGGTGTTCAGGGCGCGGACGATCTATCGTTTCACATCGAAATGACGGGCCAGTTGATTTCCCGGCGACATGCGGCGAAGCTGCTTTGTAGCCACCGGCAAACCGGGGCGCAACGTTTGGGGAACGACATGAAGAACCTGCTTCTCGCGAGTGCAATCGCCGCCATCGGCCTGTTCGGCGTGACCGCGCCGGCGCGGGCGCAGCAGCCGACCATCCCCATCATCGTCAAGGACACCACCAGCTTCTACTGGCAGATCGTGCTCGCCGGCGCGCGCCAGGCCGGCAAGGACCTGCATGTCACCGTGCCGGAACTCGGCGCCACCAGCGAGGCCGACGTCAACGGCCAGATCTCGATCCTGGAGAACGCCGTCTCCGAGAAGCCGGCCGCCATCGTCATCGCGCCGACCCAGGCCGCCTCGCTGGGCAAGCCGATCGACGAGGCCGCCAAATCGGTCAAGATCATCGGCATCGACAGCAGCGCCGACAGCAAGGCGTTCACCTCGTTCCTGACCACCGACAACGTCCAGGGCGGCCGCGCCGGCGCCGACGCCATGGCCGCCGGGATCATGGCGAAGAACGGCGGCAAGGCCGAGGGCGACGTGGCGCTGATCACCTCGCTGGCCGGGGCCGGTTCGCTCGAAGCCCGCGCGAAGGGCTTCAAGGAGGAACTGGCCGCGAAATACCCCGGCCTGAAGCTGGTCGCCGACAAGGTGGCGGACGGGCAGGCCACCACCGGCCTGAACATCATGACCGACCTGATCACCGCCAACCCCAACCTGAAAGGCGTGTTCGCGTCCAACCTCATCATGGCCCAGGGCGCTGGCCAGGCCGTCGCCGAGAACAAGATGCAGGGCAAGATCTCGCTGGTCGGCTTCGACAACGACGACAAGCTGGTGAAGCTGCTGAGCGACGGCGTGATCTACGCGCTGATCGTGCAGGACCCGTACCGCATGGGCTATGACGGCATCAAGACGGCGCTGGCGGCAAGCAAGGGCGAGAAGGTCGTGGCGTTCGTCGACACCGGGGTGAACACCATCACCAAGGCGAACATGGGCGGCGCACGCGCGCAGGCGCTGCTCAACCCGAAGGTGAAGTGATTTCCGACACCATGGACCGCCCGGCTGCGGGCGGTCCGGCTTCGGACGGCACCCCGTTGCTGGAGCTTCGTGGGCTGGACAAGAGCTTCACCGGCACGCACGCGCTGAAGCATGTGAGCCTTGCCTTCCGGGCTGGCGAGATCCACGCCATCGTTGGCGAGAACGGCGCCGGCAAGTCCACCCTCATCAAGCTGCTGACCGGCGTCCACCTGAAATCCGGCGGCGAGTTGCTGTGGGAGGGCCGCCCGATCGAGCTTGCCGAGCCGCAGGACGCGCTGGCGCTGGGCATCAACGCCGTCCACCAGGAGGTGGTGCTGTGCGGCCACCTGACCGTCGCGGCCAATTTGTTCCTGGGCGACGAGCGGGTGCGCTTCGGCCTGCTGCAACACCGGCAGATGGTCGCCGCCGCGCAGAAGGTGCTGACCGAGCTCGGGTTCGACATCCCCGCCGGCGTGGTGCTGTCGACGCTCACCATCGGCCAGCAACAACTCGTCGCCACCGCGCGGGCCGAGATGCGCGGCGCCCGCTTCCTCATCTTCGACGAGCCGACCGGCTACCTCACGCGCAACGAGGCGGCGCAACTGTTCACGCTGATCCGCCGGCTGAAGGCGCAGGGCGTCACCATCGTCTATATCAGCCACCGGCTGGAGGAAGTGTTCGAGCTGGCCGACCGGGTGACGATCCTGCGCGACGGCGCGCTGATCTCCACCGAGCGCGTCGCCGACACCACCGAGGAGCGGCTGATCCACGGCATGATCGCCCGTTCGATCGAGCAGATCTACCACAAGGACGAGGTGCCGTTCGGCCCCACGCTGGTCGAGACCAAGGGCCTCAGCGGCCGTGGCTTCGACGACATCTCCATCGCCGTGCGGCGCGGCGAGATCGTCGGCCTGTACGGCCTGATCGGCGCCGGCCGCAGCGAGTTCGTGCAGTCCCTGTTCGGCCGCTTCCGCAGCACCGCCGGCACGGTCGAGTGGCAGGGCCGCCCGGTCCATATCCGGCGCGAGGCGCAGGCGATAGCACTCGGCATGGCGCTGGTGCCGGAAAGCCGGCGCGACCAGGGCCTGTGCCTCAACCTCGCCGTCGGCACCAACCTCAACCTGTCGATCTTCGATCGGCTGACCAGGCTCGGCGTCATCGACCGGCGCGCCGAGGCCCGCGCCGCCGAAACCCAGGTGTCGGACCTGCGCATCGTCACCGCATCGCGCCACACGCCGGCGGCGTCGCTGTCGGGCGGCAACCAGCAGAAGGTGGTGGTCGGCAAGTGGCTGGCGCACGGGGCCGAGCTGTTCATCTTCGACGAGCCGACGGTGGGCGTGGATGTGGGCACCAAGACCGAAATCTACCGCCTGTTCTCCGCCCTGCTGCGCAACGGCGCCGGCATCATCCTGATCTCGTCGTACCTGCCGGAGGTCTATGAGCTGGCCGACACGCTGCATGTGTTCCGGCGCGGCCGGCTGGTCGCCACCTGCGCCCATCGCGGGCAGCCGGTGGAGACCATCCTCACCCAGGCTATCGGCGTGTGAGGCAGGCGAGGCCAGGGCGCGGCCCTGGACCCGCTGGGGCCGAGAGGCCCCAGACCCCAAATTTTTGGATTTCAAAGGCTTGCCTTTGATCGGGTCCAGGGGCGAAGCCCTTGGCCTTGTCTGTTCTTGTTGCGACACGATGGAGACGAGCGCATGAGTGACCTTGCCCTGGCGGCCAAGCGGCGGCAGCAGTCGCGGCTGAACCTGTTGCTCAACCTGACCCTGCTCGGGTTGCTGGTGCTGCTGTGGTTCGCGCTCTCGGTCAGCACCAGGACCTTCCTGACCGAGCGCAACATCACCAACCTGATGCGCCAGGCCTCGCTGTGGGCGATCATCGCGGTGGGCCAGACCTTCGTCATCATCACCGCCGGCATCGACCTGTCGGTGGGCGCCGTGGTCGGCTTCTCCGGCGTGGTGGTGGCGCTGCTGCTCAGGGCGGAGGTGCCGATCTTCCTGTCGATCATCCTGACGCTGGGCTGCGGCGCGCTGATCGGCATGTTCCATGCGTTCGGCGTCATCAAGCTGGGGCTGCCGCCATTCATCATGACGCTGGCGACCCTGACGGCGCTGAGCGGCATCGGCCTGCTGATCACCAACGGCGGCTCCATCTCCGGGCTGCCGGATGCCTTCACCAACTTCTCGCTCGGCCAGTTCGCGGGCGTCCCGGCGCTGTTCTGGATGGTGATCCTGGTGGCCATCCCGGCCTACATCTTCCTCCAGCACACGCGCTGGGGCCGCTACCTGTTCGCCATCGGCAGCAACGCGGAGGCGGCGCGGCTGACCGGCGTCAACGTCCACCGGATGTTGTACGTGGCCTACACGCTGTCCGCCGTGCTGGCATCGTTCGCCGGCATATTGACCACCTCGCGCATCGGCATCGGCAACGCCACCACCGGCCAGGGCTGGGAACTGCAATCCATCGCCTCCTCGGTGATCGGCGGCACCAGCCTGTTCGGCGCGATCGGCAGCATCCAGGGGCCGCTGCTCGGCAGCTTCCTGCTGACCACCATCGCCAACGGCGCCAACCTGCTCAACGTGAACGCATTCTGGCAGCGCATCATCACCGGCGGGCTGATCATCCTGGTGGTCTATTTCGACCAGCTTCGCCGCCGCCGCCGTTGAGGCCGTCAAAGTCTTCGTTGACATAGGCGAACGTCACGGCACACGTTGTGCATACGTAAAAACCCCAGCGCCGTACGGCTCGGTCGAGCCAGCGGCGTAAATCTCATAAAGCGGGAATGACGATGCACATATTTGCCAGCGCGGCCGCCCCATGAACGATGTCCAGGCGAACCCACACGAGACGGACGACGACGTGCGCGTCCTGCATGGCATGGGCTACGCCCAGGAACTGGCGCGCAACATGCGCGGCTTCTCCAATTTCGCGATCTCGTTCTCGATCATCTGCATCCTGGCCGGGGGCATCACCTCGTTCCAGGTCGGCTACAGCGCGCTGGGCGGATTCGGCGTCACCATCGGCTGGATCGTCGGCGCCGTCTTCGCGCTGATCGTCGCCTGCGCCATGGCGCAGATCGCCTCGGCCTACCCGACGGCGGGCGGCCTGTACCACTGGTCGTCGATCCTGGGCGGGCGCGGCTGGGGGTGGGCCACGGCCTGGGTCAACCTGCTCGGGCTGATCTTCGTCATCGCCTCGGTGAACGTCGGCGCCTATCTGCTGTTCACCCAACTCATATTGACCAACATATTCGGCATGGACGTGAGCGCCTGGGGCCTCACGCAGCAAGGCGTCGGCGTGGCGCTGATCGCGCTGACGCAGGCGGCGTTCAACCATTTCGGCATCAAGCTCACCAGCAGGCTGACGGACTTCTCCGGCTACCTGATCCTGGTGGTGGCGGTGGTGCTGACGGTGACGATGCTGGCGGCGGCGCCGCACCTCGACTTCGGCCGGCTGGTCAGCATGGTCAACAACTCCGGCCCCGCCGGCGGCGACGTGGTGCCGCGCTCCGAGAACTTGGCCTATGTGTTCATGCTGGCGCTGATCCTGCCGCTGTACACCATCACCGGCTTCGACGGCTCCGCCCATGTCTCGGAGGAGACGGTGGACGCGCGCCGGGCGGTG
>JAYTQW010000020.1:0-5308 GCA_043746535.1 Rhodospirillales bacterium | reverse complement strand
GCATCCTGCCCCTGCGCAGTCAGGTGTGCCACCTGCTGGGCGACCCCGAGCTTGCGGCCTTGCTGGCGGCCGCACCACAGGCGGGGCGCATCCTGCGCCCGCTGTGCCGCATGCTGGGCATCGAGGCCGGGCCGGGCTTCCCGCCGGCGCTGTTCCAGCGACCGGACCCACCGCCAACGCCCGACCCGCTGCCACTGCCATCGCCCGCCCTGGCGCTGCCTGCTGCGCAGGCGCGCGCGGCAGCGCCGCCGGCGCCGGAACCGCCAACGCCCTCGCGGCCACCGCCCAGGCGTCGCGCCCGACCCCGCGCGCCCGCCTTCGGCGCGGCCCTGGCGTGAGCGGGCCTACGCATGTCCAAAACGTTATGTTATCATAACGTAAATATCGCTGCGCGAGTGGCGCTCGTGCGCCTAACTGATGAAAGATTTTTGGTTCTTTTTGCAAAAAGAACCGCTTGCCTGGCCTTACTAAAAGTCACCATCAGGACAGCCTGGCACGAGGCCCTACGCGGCGGAATGGCCCAGCAGCGCCCCGAACTGCGCGTCGTGCAGGCGGCGGTAGGGGCCGCTGGCGGCCAGCAGCTCGGCGTGGCGGCCTTGTTCGGCGATGCCGCTTTCGTCCACCACGACGATGCGGGTGGCGTTCTGGATGGTGGCGAGGCGGTGGGCGATGACCAGCGTGGTGCGTCCGCGCGACAGTTCGGCCAGCGAGGCCTGGATTGCCTGCTCGGTCTCGGTGTCCAGCGCCGAGGTCGCCTCGTCCAGGATCAGGATCGCCGGGTTCTTCAGGAACATGCGCGCTATGGCGAGGCGTTGTTTCTGGCCGCCGGACAGCTTCACGCCACGCTCGCCGATCACCGTGTCCATGCCGTCGGGCAGGGCGGCGATCACCGCCTCCAGCCGGGCGCGGTGGGCGGCATCGAGGATTTCGGCCTCGCTGGCGTCGAGCCGGCCATAGGCGATGTTCTGGCGGATGGTGCCTGCGAACAGGAACACGTCCTGCTGCACGATGCCGATCTGGCTGCGCAGGGAGCGCAGCGTCATGGCGCGGATGTCGATGCCGTCGATGGTGATGCGCCCGCCCTCGATGTCGTAGAAGCGCGGCAGCAGGGAGCACAGGGTGGTCTTGCCGGCGCCCGAGGGTCCGACGAAGGCCACCGTCTCGCCGGCGCGGATCGACAGGTCGACGTCGGACAGCACCTGGCGGTCGGCGCTGTAGCCGAAGGTGACGCCCTCGTAGCGGATGTCGCCGCGCAGCGCCGATACCGCGACGGCGCCGGGCGCATCGACGATGTCCGGCTCGGTGTCCAGCAACTCGGTGTAGCGGCGGAAACCGGCGATGCCCTTGGGGTAGGTCTCCAGCACCGCGTTGATCTTCTCGACCGGGCGGAAGAACACGCCGATCAGCAGCAGGAAGCCGATGAAGCCGCCGTCGCTGAGCTGGCCGTGCAGCACGAACCAGGTGCCGGCCAGCATCACCATGATCTGGGTCAGGCGCATGCTGAGGTAGGACAGCGACATGCTGGCCGCCATGATGCGGTAGGCTTGCAGCTTGGTGTCGCGGTACTGGGCGTTGTCATGGGCGAACAGCGCCCGCTCGTGATCCTCGTTGGCGAACGCCTGCACCACGCGCATGCCGCCGACATTCTCCTCGATGCGGGCGTTGAACTGGCCCACCCGCCCGAACAGCGCGCGGAAGCTGCGGGTCATGCGCCCGCCATAGCGGCTGGCCAGCCACGCCGTCGCCGGCACCACCAGGGTGGTGAGCAAGGCGAGGCGGGCATTGACGGTGAACATCAGCGCGAACGCGCCGAGGAAGGTCATCAACGCCACGAACAGGTCTTCCGGCCCGTGATGGGCGACCTCGCCGATCTCCTCCAGGTCCTTGGTCACGCGCGCGACCAGGTGGCCGGTCTTCTGGTTGTCGTAGAAGCGGAACGACAGCTTTTGCAGGTGGTCGAAGCTGCGCCTACGCATCTCCGTCTCGATGTTGATGCCGAGCACGTGGCCCCAGTAGGTCACCACCACCATCAGCCCGGTGTTGAGCAGGTAGATGCCGAGCAGGGCGGCGGAGGCGAGCAGGATCAGCGCCCAGTCCTGGCCGGGCAGCAGCACGTCGACGAAACTGCGCACCGCCATCGGGAAGCCGAGTTCGAGCAGGCCGGACAGCACGGCGCAGCCGAAATCCAGCGCGAACAGGGCGCGGTGCGGGCGGTAGTAGGCGAAGAAGCGGGCGAGCATGGCGGGTCCGGTGAGGGTGTGCGGCGACTATATCGGTGTGGTGCCCGGCATGGACAGCGGCCTCAATGCTGATCTATCGCTGCAACCGCCATGACGAGCTGAAAGCGGAGTTTTGCCATGATGCGTCGGTTTGTGTGCTTGGCCGTGTTGCTGGCGACGACGAGTGCCGCCTGGGCGCAGACCCCGGAGACGCTGCGCGCGGCGGTGGCCTCGCCCTCGCGCAGCCCGGCGTTCGTGGCGCGGGACGCCGCCCGGCACCCGCTGGAGGAACTCGCCTTCTTCGGCGTGCAGCCCACTTCCAGCGTGGTCGAGATCTGGCCCGGCGGCGGCTACTGGACCGAGATACTGGCGCCGTACCTGCACGATCGCGGGCACTACATCGCGGCGGTGCCGCCGGGCGACGGGACCACGGCATTTCACGCCAGGTTCCCGCAGGCGCGGACCAGCACGCTCGGCGGCGGCCAGTACGAGGTGGCGCCGCCGGGTTCGGTGGACTTCGTGCTGACCTTCCGCAACCTGCACAACTGGATGGCGAAGGACGAGGCCGACCGCGTGCTGGCCGGCTTCTTCGCCGCCCTGAAGCCCGGCGGAGGGTTCGGCATCGAGGAGCATCGCGCCCGCCCCGACCGGCCGCAGGACCCGCACGCCGCCAGCGGCTATGTGCGGCAGGACTACGCCATGGCGCTGGCGCACAAGGCCGGGTTCGTGTTCGTCGCCGCCTCCGAGATAGACGCCAACCCGCGCGACACCACCGACTGGCCGAAGGGCGTGTGGACGCTGCCGCCGGAGTTCCGGCTCGGCGACCTGGACCGCGCCAAATACGCCGCTATCGGCGAGGCCGACAACTTCGTGTTGCTGTTCCGCAAGCCCTGACCGGGCCAGTCGCACCCGCACGCTGACGCCGCTCCGGCCTAGCTGAACGCCCATCGCAGCGTGCGGGCGATGCCGAGCGTGCCGGCGCGCACCATCGGGCGGCTCAGGATCGGCGCCGGCAGCCGGTGCATCTGCCGCGCCCAGGCCGGCAGCAGGTCGATCCCGGCCTGCATGGTGAGTTGCTGCAGCGGTTCCGCCATGCGGTTCGGCGCCGGTTGCGTCAGCACCAGCCGGGCGACCTCGCGGGTGCGCGCGTCGCACGACAGTTGCGGGCGCATCGCCGACAGCAGCGCCCGCACCTCGGCCCGGCTGCGCGGGATCGGCTCCGCGCCGAGCGCCTCCGCCACCCGCGCCATCTCGGCGAAGTAGCGGTCCTGCTCGGCCATCGTCATGTCCGGCTCGACATAGCGGATATAGGCGTCGAGGAAACTGGTCGCCTCGGTCACATGCACCCAGGCCAGCAGAGCGGGATCGTTGGCGGCGTAGGCGGCCCCGCTCGGCAGCGTGCCGCGCACCTGCTCGTGGATGGCGCGCACGCGGGCGATCACCGCCATCGCCTCGTCGGCGCCGCCATAGGTGGTGAGGGCGATGAACCGCGCGGTGCGCCGCAGCCGCCCGTGCATGTCGGCGCGGAAGTTGGAGTGGTCCCAGACCCCGGCCAGCACCGCCGGATGAAGCATCTGCAGCAGCAGCCCGGCCACGCCGCCGACCATCATCGAGGTGACGTCCCCATGCACGCGCCACGCGGCCGAGGCCGGGCCGAACAACCCGTCCGAGCGCCGCCTGACCGGGCTTTCGCCACGGGTCCGGTCGTTGAACAGGGCGACCACCTGTGCGGCGATCCCCCGCTTGATCGGCTGCAGGAACTGCGCGCGCAGCGACGGCGAGGCGCCTGCGCCGGTTTGTGGATAGGACATCAGACGACGACCGATGTGGCGGCTGTCATGCGGCCACGATTGCGAACGGGTCTTGGCGGTACCCCGGCCCGCGGCGCCGGTCCAACATTGTCGCCGATCTTGCCAGCCATCGACAGGTTTCCATTGCCGAAAATAGGCGCCCCCGCGCTGATACCGACCCGCAACACATCCTCCATCGCGCAGACATGGACACTGGCGACTTTCCTTCAATGAGGAGCGCCGATCCCATTCACGACCCCGGCGCTGCTGGGCGGCCAAGCTGTCCGATGCGGAGGCGGCGATGCAAGCGGCAACCGGCTGGATCGAGGCAGCGTCCGGCCCTGCCTCGGCAACCTTGGGCGCGGGGGATCGTTCCGCTCCACGGTCGCTCGCGACAGAGTGGCGCGCGGGGAACAGGAGCGGCAAGTGCAACTGGCAGAACTGAACCGGCGAATAAGCCGGCTGCGTTTTGGCCGCGACCAAGCCGAGCCGATGAGCGTGGATTCGCGGAATATGGCGTTCCCGGGTGTCGTCGAACCGCCCGACCGGGAGCTGGCGACGCCCGCGTCAGCCCCAGTGGAGCCGCGGCCCGGTGATCCGGCTGAATCCGGGCCGCAATGGGACCGCGAGATCGCCGCCTCCCGCGCGGCGGTGCAACTGATCCTGGAGGCCTCCAGCGAGCAGTTGGCGAGCCGCGACTTCCTGCTGGCGGCGGTCAGGCATATGGGCATCCCGTTCAACACCTGGCCCGGCTTCGCCTGCTTCCAGGACTACATGAACAGCACCCGCATTGGCCTGATCCAGATTCCGACCGAGTATGTGGACTTCCTGCTGGCGCTGCGCCGCTACGAGCTGGCCACGTTCTGCGAGGTCGGCGTCAACACCGGCAGCTTCTCCGTGCTGACGGCGGCCTACCTGCTGCGGACCAGCGGCCTGCGCGAGTACCATTGCGTCGACGTGGCGGACTCGTTCGTCGACCGCGCCCATTTCACGTCGGTGCTGCCGCTGCATCTGCACGTCCCGGCAAACTCCGCCGACTTCGCCGGACGCGCGTTCGACGGCGTATTCATCGACGGCGACCATTCCTATCACTGGGTCAAGATGGACTTCCTCAACATCGGCGGCGCCGCGCGCGTGTGCGCCCTGCATGACATCAAGGCGACTGAGTACAACGGCCTCGACGGCGGCGTGGTGCGTTACTGGGCCGAGTTGCGGCAGACCTACCGCGCCCAATGCGGCATCCTGGAAATCTCCCATGCCAGCCCGGACTGGATGGGCATCGGCGTCATGCTGCTGGGG
>JAYTQW010000019.1:0-4367 GCA_043746535.1 Rhodospirillales bacterium | reverse complement strand
GCGGCACTGCTGCGCCTCGGCGAGCCGCGCCTCATGGCGGCGCTGCTGGCGCTGGCGGCGATGCTGCTGGCGACCGGGGCGCTGCATGAGGACGGGCTGGCCGACACCGCCGACGGCTTCGGCGGCGGCGCCACGCCGGCGCGGAGGCTGGAGATAATGCGCGACAGCCGGATCGGCGCGTACGGCGCGCTGGCGCTGATCGTGGCGGTCGGGCTGCGGGTCAGCGGGCTGGCGATCCTGGCCACCCCGCTGGCCGCCGCGCGGGCGCTGCTGGTGGCCGGCTGCCTCGGGCGCGCCGCCATCGTGCTGCTGCTGGCGCTGCTGCCGGCGGCGCGGACGGACGGCATCGCCGCCAGCCTGCGCACGCCAGCTTGGGCTACGGCGGTGGCGCTGGCCGTGGCCGTCCTGATCCCGCCGCTGCTGCTGCCGCTGCCGGAAGCCGCGAGCGTGCTGGTGGGCGCCGTCGTGGCGACGCTGGCGCTGGCGGCGTTGGCGCGGCGGCAGATCGGCGGGCAGACCGGCGACGTGCTCGGCTGCGGGTCGGTGCTGGTCGAATGCGTGGTGCTCAGCCTGCTGGCGCGATCCATGTGACCGAGCCGAGTGGCGGCGACGGGGCGAACAGGTCGATCCTCTGCCCACGCAGCAATGCGCCCAGCACCCGCAACGGCCCGCCATGCGCGACCACGACGCAATCCCCGCGTTGCTGGATGGCGGCATGGAACGCCGTCACCCGCGTCACCAGTGTGGCACCGCTCTCGCCGCCAGGGGCCGCGAAGCCGAGCGGGTCGGCGGCCCAGCGGTCGAATGCGGCGCGCGGCACAGCGTCCCAGGCGCGGCCTTCCCAGTCGCCGAAATCGAGTTCCAGCAGGCGGTGGTCGAGCCGTGGCGAGGGCGTCAACCCGGCGGCGATCTCCTGGCAGCGCCGCGCCGGGCTGCTCCAGACGATGCCGCCGAACGTGCCCAGCGCCGCACGGATCGCCGCCAGCGCCATGCCATCGTCGGGAGCCAGCGCGAGGTCGGTGCGGCCGTAGCACACGCCCGCCGCCACCAGGGCGCGCGGATGGCGCACCAATGCCACTCGCATCAGCCAGCCAGCAGTTGCACCAGCAGCGTGGCGTTCAGCGCCAGCACCACCAGCGTCGCCAGCGCCGCCGCAGCCGTCAGCACCGGGCCGCTGGCGAACCGGCCCATGATCGCGGGCCGCCGGCTCAGGATCACCAGCGCCACCACCGGCACCGGCAGGGCGAGGCTCAGCACCACCTGGCTCCAGATCAGCGCCTGGGTGGCGTTGTAGCCCAGCGCCACCACCACGAACGCCGGGATCATGGTGACCAGCCGGCGCACCCAGATTGGGATGCGGACGCGGACGAACCCCTGCATGATCATCTGCCCGGCCATCGTGCCCACCACCGAGGAGGAGATGCCCGACGCCATCAGCGACAACAGGAACACGCCCGCAGCCCACGCGCCCAGCAGGGGAACCAGGGTGCGGTAGGCGGTCTCGATCTCCGCCACGTCGCTGTGGCCGACGTGGAAGGCGACGGCGGCCACGATGACCATGGCCATGTTGACCAGCCCGGCCAGCACCAGGGCGATCATCGTCTCCCGCGTCGAGTAGCGCAGCAGCAGCGTGCGGTCGCGGTCGTCGCGGGCGGGGGCGCGGTCCTGGGTCAGGCCGGAATGCAGGTAGATCGCGTGCGGCATCACGGTGGCGCCGACGATGCCCACCGCCAGCGTCACCGCGCCGCCGTCGGGCAATGCCGGCAGCACCGAATGCAGCGCCACGGCACCCCAGTCCGGCGGCGCCATGAACAGTTCGACCACGTAGCTGAGGCTGATGATGGCGACGAGGCCGCCGATCACCAGCTCGATCGGGCGGAAGCCGCGCCTCTGCACCACCAGGATGGCGTAGGTGATCGCCGCCGTCACCATCATGCCGGCCAGCAGGCTCATGCCGAACAGCAGCGACAGGCCGATGGCGCCGCCGAGGAACTCGGCCAGGTCGGTCGCCATCGCCGCGACCTCGCTGACCGCCCACATCGCCAGCACCACCGGGCGCGGGAAATGCTCGCGGCAGAGTTCGGCCAGGTTGCGGTTGGTGACGATGCCGAGTTTGGCCGACATCGCCTGGAACAGCATCGCCAGCACGTTGGCGACCAGCACCACCCACAGCAGCGCGTAGCCATAGCCCGCGCCCGCCTGGATGTTGGTGGCGAAGTTGCCGGGGTCCATGTAGGCGATCGAGGCGATCACCGCCGGGCCGGCCATCGGCAGGATCGCCCGCAGCCCACGCCGGCGGCCGTCCAGCACGTCGCGGATGGCCGCGGTCGCGCGCGCGCTGATGCTGTCGCCGAGGGGCGGCGCGGCGTTCGGCTGCTGGCGGCTCAGTAGCTGGCTCAACGGGCACTCCGGCGATGGTGCGCCAAGATGTAGCCTGGGCTACACTTCCGTCAAGCGGCTGCCGGAACACTCGCAGCGTCGTGTTGCGGGGCAGCCGGTGAGTCCGCTAGACCAATGGTTTGCATGGGGCCGCGAGATGGGGTTGTGAGCGGGCGGCAGGTGGAGCACGCGGCGCTGCCGGGCGACCTGGGCGACAGCCATGCCGACATGCCGGCCGAGCCGACCCAGGCCCGCCGCTTCGGCAAGACCCGTGTCGCGCAGTCGGTGGCGCTGGTCGAGGACTACGCCGAGCTGATCGCCGACCTGCTGGACAGCGCCGGCGAGGCGCGGCCCACCGACATCGCGCGGCGCCTCGGCGTGTCGCACGCCACCGTGGTCAAGAACGTGGCCCGGCTGAAGCGCGAGGGCGTCGCCACCTCCCGCCCCTATCGCGGCGTGTTCCTGACCCAGGCCGGCCACGCCATCGCCGACCGCGTGCGCGCACGGCATCGGCTGGTGGTGGAGGTGCTGGTCATGCTGGGGGTGCCGAGCGAGACGGCGGAGGAGGACGCGGAGGGCATCGAGCACCACGTCTCCGAAGTGACGTTGCAGGCGTTCGGGCGGTTTCTGGTGGCGCGGCGGTAGGCAAGGGCAAGGCTTCGCCCTGCACCCACCAGGACGCGGCGCGCCCTGGACCCGCATCGGTCAAGGGTTCCAAGAGCCAGCCCTGGGCGTGGTCGAGGGGCGGAGCCTCTCGCCTTTCCTTCGTCACTGAACGGCGTACAACCCAAGCATGATCGACCGCCTGGAATGCCTGCTTGCCCTTGCCCAGGAGCGCCATTTCGGCCGTGCCGCCATCGCCTGCGGCACCACGCAGCCGAGTTTCTCCGCCGCGATCAAACATCTGGAGCAGTCGTTTGGCACCCAACTGGTCGAGCGCGGCTCGCGCTTCCACGGCTTCACGCCGGCCGGCGAGCGGGTGCTGGACTGGGCGCGGCGGATCGTGGCGGATGGGCGGGCGATGCGTCAGGACGTGGCCAGCCTGCGCCATGCGCTCACCGGCCAGTTGCGCATCGCCGCGATCCCGACCGCGATGCCGATGCTGGCCCGCCTCACCGTCCCATTCGCCGAGCGGCATCCCGGCCTGTCGATCAGCATCCTGTCGCGCAACGCCGCCGGGGTGCAGGCGATGCTGGACAATCTGGAGATCGACGCCGGCGTCACCTACCTGGACGCGGAGCGTCAGCGCCGGGTGGTGGCGGTACGGCTGTTCGACGAGCGGCTGCGCTTCGTCTGCGCCGCCACCGACCCGTTGGCCAGTCGCGCGTCGCTGGCCTGGGCGGAGTTGTCCGGGCTGCGGCTGTGCCTGCTGACGCCGGACATGCAGAACCGCCGCACCATCGACCGCGCGCTGCACGAGGCCGGCGCCACGCCGCAGGTGACGCTGGAGTCGGACTCCATGCTGGCGCTGCTGGCGCATCTGCGCACCGGGCGCTGGGCCAGCATCCTGCCGGAGCATTGGCTGGACACGTTGGGCCTCGGCGCGGGGTTGCGCACGATGCCGCTGGAGTCGCCAGCGTTGGTGGCCACGGTCGGCATCATCGCGCCGCAGCGTGAGCCGATGACGGCGCTGACCACCGCGTTGCTGGCGCAAGCAGCGCTGTTCGATCGTGTTTCCTGATCGAACGATCGGAAGCTGCCGGTTGAACCCGCGGCGCCGGCGTGCCCATAAGGCTACCATGGGAAACGGACAGATGGGCGAGGTCATCGCCTGGGACGACGCGCGCGCGGCAGTGATCCTGGCGCGGCACATGGCCAGCAAGGGCGCCATGCTGCCGATCCTGCACGACATCCAGGAGGCGTTCGGTTGCGTGCCGGACCAAGCGGTGCCGGCCATCGCCCACGCGCTGAACCTGTCGCGGGCGGAGGTTCACGGCGTCGTGACGTTCTACCATGACTATCGCCACGCCCCCGCCGGACGGCATGTG
>JAYTQW010000018.1:0-2514 GCA_043746535.1 Rhodospirillales bacterium | reverse complement strand
GGAGGCGCAAACAGCCCTGGACGGCTTCACCGCGAAGGGGCTTCGCACCCTGGCCATCGCATCCGGCCCGCCGGATGCGATGACCATCGCCGGTTTGGTCGCGTTCAGCGACCCACCCCGTTCGGACTCCGCCGCGTTACTGTCCGACCTGCGGGCGCTCGGCGTGACCACCGTGATGATCACCGGCGACGCCGCCGCCACCGCGATGACAGTGGCGAAAGCCATTGGATTGGAGGGGGCCGTCAGCCCGGCGGGCAAAATCCCGGATACCGCCCGGCCCGAGGATTTCGGCGTCTATGCCGGTGTGTTTCCCGAGGACAAATTCCGGCTTGTCAAGGCCTTCCAGAAAGGCGACCGCACGGTGGGCATGTGCGGCGACGGCGCCAACGACGCCCCCGCGCTGCGCCAAGCGCAAATGGGGATCGCGGTGTCCACCGCCACCGACGTCGCCAAATCCGCCGCCGGCATCGTGCTGACCGAACCCGGCCTGAAAGGCATCGTCAGTTGCATTCAGGAAGGGCGGTCGTCCTTCCAACGGGTGCTGACCTACACGCTGAGCATCCTGATCAATAAATGCGCGACGCTGCTGGTAATGGCGGCCGGTCTGGCGATGACCGGGCACGCGGTACTGACGCCGATCTTGCAGGCGCTGTCGATGCTGGCAGGCGATCTGGTGACCATGTCGCGCGCCGCCGATCATGCCCGCCCCTCCCTTTACCCTAATCGCTGGCGCGTGCGGAACCTCACTTTGTCGGCAGTTCCGCTGGGCCTTTTCAAATTGTCGTATTGCATGGGCGTGCTGAGCCTGGGTTGTTGGGGTGGACGGCCCAACGGCATCTGGTGCCAAAGTTGGGTTGTGACACTCCAACAAAGGACCGCCCACATGCAGTTTAAGCGCATCGCGATTGACACGTCCAAGCACGTCTTCACGCTGCACGGTGTCGACGAACAGGAGAACCCGGTGCTACGGCGCGAACTCAAACGCGCGCAGGTGAAAAGCTACTTCGCCAAACAGGAGGCAACGGAGGTTGTCTTGGAAGCGTGCGGCGGCTCGCACCACTGGGGCCGACTGTTGAGCACGCTCGGCCACCGTGTTCGCCTGATCCCGCCGCAATATGTCAAACCGTTCGTCAAGCGCGCCAAGAACGACCGTAACGATGCCGAGGCAATCAGCGAGGCGGCATCGCGCCCCACCATGCGTTCGGTCCCGGTGAAGACTGTCGAGCAGCAGGCGAATGGCATCATCCTTAAGCACCGAGAGATGCTGGTGAGCCAGCGCACCCAGGCGATCAACGCCTTGCGCGGCCATGCGACGGAGTTTGGCATCATAGCCGCCAAAGGTACCATCGGGGTTGCCGCACTGTTGGAGAACTTGGCTGCCGACACCGCCATTCCGCCCGCCGCCCAAACGATGTTCCAGGCCATGGGTGCGCACATCGAGGCGCTGGGTCAGCGCGTAGCGACCCTGGATGCGGAATTGGCGGCGTTGCACAAGGCCGATCCCGTCAGCCAAATGCTGGCCGAGATCCCCGGCGTTGGCCCGCTTGGGGCGCTGACCATCGCCACGACGATCGAGCCGGGGAACTTCAAGTCCGGGCGGCACTTCGCCGCCTGGCTCGGTCTGACGCCGAAGGAGCATTCCACCGGCGGCAAGCAGCGCATGGGCAAGATCAGCAAAGCGGGCAATGAAAGGCTACGCCAGTTGCTGATTGTGGGGGCCATGTCGGTGGTGCGTTTCGCCAAGCCAGGGAGCAAATCTGCCTCGGCTTGGCTGCTTCGATTGCTGGAGCGCAAGCCGCGTAAGCTCGCCGCGGTGGCTCTGGCCAACAAGATGGCCCGGATCGTCTGGGCCATGATGGCGCGCGGGGAAGCGTATCGGCGTCAGCCGGTCGTCGCCTGAGCCGCGCGCCAATGCCGAGGGTTTAAGGGCAAGCAAGAGATGGCAATCGGTCGAACCGACGAGCGACACACTCCGTTAATACCAATGGCTATCAAAGGCCGCCGGGTTGTTTGGAGGTCGTTCGCGGAACCCATCTGGGCCAGCGGAATGCGATCCGCGTCAAAGGCCGGACACATGACCGCATTCGAACCAACGCAAATATCTTGCAACGCATACTTGAACCCTACGGGCCGTCCACACATGGTTTTGCACCTTGGCCAATTTGGCGGGGGCCGGCAGTAGGTTGGCGAGGTTACCGCGCCAGCGGGCCGGATTGTCACCTGTCCGCCAGCCGCGCGCCGTGGCAAACCCCAGCACCGATTCGATCCGACCGCGAAGCCGGGACGCGGTTTCCGTCTTGTTCTTCCATATCGGCTGCAACACCCGCATCACGTCGCCAACGTCAACCACGGCAACCGGAATGCTCCCGAGGACCGGCGCGGCATAGGTGTCGATGGTGTTCCGCCACTGTTGCCGGTGCTTGGGGTTGCGCCAGCTGGCCTCGTTGGCCTCGATGAAGGCGGCCGCGATCTTGCGGAAGGTCTCAGTCTGGATGGGAAGCATGGCAGCCAGCC
>JAYTQW010000017.1:0-5833 GCA_043746535.1 Rhodospirillales bacterium | reverse complement strand
CCCCGCCGAGGGTGCGCCGCGTGGCGCGCTGGTGTTCGACGACGTGCATTTCGGCTACCGCCCGGACCGTGAAATCCTCAAGGGCGTCAGCTTCAGCGTGCCGGCCGGCGGCTCGCTGGCGGTGGTGGGGCCGACCGGGGCCGGCAAGTCCACCATCAGCCGGCTGCTGTTCCGCTTCTACGACGTGGGTGCCGGGCGCATCGCCGTCGATGGCCAGGACATCCGTGCGGTGACGCAGGACAGCCTGCGCGCCGCCATCGGCGTGGTGCCGCAGGACACCGTGCTGTTCAACGACACCATCCGCTACAACATCGCCTATGGCCGTCCCGGTGCCACCCAGGCGCAGATCGAGGCGGCGGCGAGGTCGGCGCAGGTGCATGATTTCGTGCTGCGGTTGCCCGACGGCTACGACACCCGCGTCGGCGAGCGCGGGCTGAAACTGTCCGGCGGCGAGAAGCAGCGCGTGGCGATCGCCCGCACCATCCTGAAGAACCCGCCGATCCTGATCTTCGACGAGGCCACCTCGGCGCTGGACACCCGCACCGAGCAGGACATCCAGATCGCGTTGCGCGCCGTGGCCCGCCACCGCACCACCGTGACCATCGCGCACCGGCTGTCGACGGTGGTGGATGCCGACCAGATCCTGGTGCTGGCCGACGGCCGCGTGGCCGAACGCGGCACCCACGCCGAACTGCTGGCCGCCGGCGGCGTCTATGCGCGGATGTGGGCGATGCAGGCGGAGCAGGAGCCGCATGACGCCGAGGCAGCGATCGCCAACCCATCATCCAGCGCCGAACTGGTCGGCGCGGCCGAATAGCGGAGAGTTCCAGATGGCAGACATGCAGACCCCACCGCCGCCCGCCGACCTCAACCACGCCGGTGCTGTGATCGACAAGGCGATCGAGTACATGACCAAGCAGAACATCGGCTCGCTGGCCATCGCCTCCTCGCTGCTGGCCGGGGCACTCGGGCTGCTGGTGCGCACGATGGACGACGACGCGGTGGTGCGGGTGCTGACCAACGCCATCGACAGCGTCGAGCGCGGCGAGCTGCGCGCGCAGGAACTGCCGAACGGGCGCGCTTAGGCTGTGGGCCTTGACGCGGGACCGTCATGCGGCGATACAGCGCGCCTCGATGCAAGCCGGCGCGGATGTCGATCCCGCCTTTCCATAAGGGTGCCAACGATGTCCCGCCGCTGCCAGATCACCGGCAAGGGCGTGCTGAGCGGTAACAACGTCAGCCACGCCAACAACAAGTCGCGCCGCCGCTTCCTGCCGAACATGCAGCAGAGTTCGATGCTGTCCGACATCCTGGGCAGCAGCATCCGGATGCGCATGTCCACCAACGGCATCCGCACCGTCGAGCATAACGGCGGCATCGACGCCTTCCTGATGAGCACCCCGAACCGCAAGCTGCCGGTCGAGGCGCAGGTCATCAAGCGCCGCCTGCTGCGCGCGCAGAAGAAGCAGGCGCCCGCCGCCGCTGTCTAAGCCAAGGCCAGGGCGCCGCCCTGGACCCGCTGGGGCCTGAGGCCCCAGACCCGCAAGATCAAGGGATTGCAAAGGCTCAGCCTTTGCTGGGGTCCAGGGGCGAAGCCCTTGGCCTTACGCCTCGCACCCCTCGTCGCGCAGCAACTCCAGCACCGCGTCCGCCGGCACGTCGCCGTTGGTGAACGCCTGGCCAATGCCGCGCGCCAGCACGAACGTAAGCCGTCCGTCGCGCATCTTCTTGTCGCGCTGCATCAGGCTCGCCAGGCCGCTGGCGGAAAAGCGGCGGTTCAGCATCGACAGCTCCGCCGGCAGCCCCATCGCCGCCACATGCGCCACCACCCGCTCCGCGTCCGCCAGATCGCACAGGCCGAGCCGGGCCGACAGGCGGAAGGCGAGGCCCAATCCGACCGCCACCGCCTCGCCGTGCAGGATGGCGCCGTAGCCGAGATCGGCCTCCAGCGCGTGCGCGAAGGTGTGTCCGAGGTTGAGCAGGGCGCGGCCGCCGCTGGGCTTCTCCTCGCGCTCGTCGTCGCCGACCACCTGCGCCTTGAACGCGCAGGCGCGCAGCACCGCCTCGGCCTGGATGTCGGCGTCGCCGGCGATGATCCGGGCGCCGTGCGCCTCGCACCACGCGAAGAAACCGGCATCGCCGATCAGCCCGGCCTTGGCGATCTCGGCGTAGCCGGCGCGCAGTTCGCGCGGCGGCAGGGTGGCGAGCGTCGCGGTGTCGGCCAGCACCATGCGCGGCTGGTGGAACGCGCCGAGCAGGTTCTTGCCATGGCGGGTGTTGATGCCGGTTTTGCCGCCGACCGAGCTGTCGACCTGGGCCAGCAGCGTGGTCGGCACCTGCACGAACGGCAACCCGCGCAGGGTCGCGGCTGCGGCGAACCCGGCCAGGTCGCCGACCACGCCGCCGCCCAGGGCGATCACCGCCGTGCGCCGCTCGACGCCGGCGGCGAGCAATGCGTCGGTCACCTCGCCGAAACCGGCCAGCGACTTCGATCCCTCGCCGGGTCGCACCGCGACATGGCTGGCCTCGATCCCGGTCTCGGCCAAGCCCGCCAGCAAGGTCGCGAGGTGGTGGCGCGCAACCTCGGTGTCGGTCACCACCACCGCGCGCTTCTGCGGCAGCACCGGGGCCAGCAACGCGCCGGCGCGGGCCAGCAGGCCGGGTCCGACCACCACGTCGTAGGCGCCGCCGATGAGCGACAGCGACAGCCGGCGCGGGCGCTGGAACGCCACCAGCGCCTCCAGCACGTGGCTGGTGGTGATGTCGGGGTGCTCGTCGCTGCAATCCACCACCAGGTCGGCCTCGGCATAGACCGGATGGCGCGCGGCCATCAGCCGGGTCAGCACGTCGGCGGGGTTGGCGTTGTGCAGCAGCGGGCGGTGCGAGCGCCCGGACACCCGGCGCAGCAGCGTCGGCAGGCTGCAACGGAGCCAGATGCTGACCGCCTCGTCGCGGACCACGGCGCGGGTCTCCGCGTCCATGAACGCGCCGCCGCCGGTAGCGAGCACCAGCGGGTCGCCGGCCAGCAGGCGGCGCATCACCCGGCGCTCCCCGTCGCGGAACTCGCGCTCGCCGAAACGGGAGAACAACTCGGGGATGGTGCTGCCGGCGGCCAGCTCGATCTCGGCGTCGGCGTCGCGGAACGGCAGCCCGAGCCTGGCTGCGAGTCGGCGGCCGATCGAGGTCTTGCCGGCCCCCATCAGCCCCACCAGCACGATCGCGCGGCCGGACGCCGCCACCGGCAGCTTCGTCGCGGCACTCAGGTCGGGCAGGTCGAGGTTGCGTGTCATGGCCGGCAAGGTTAGCACAGCCCGGCGTGCCGCACAGGGCGGTGGCGTCCGTCGCCGCCTGTCACAGCGTCCTTGCCAAGGGTTTCCATGCGCCGAGTTTTCCTGCTGCTGCTCCTGCTGATCGTCGTCGCGGCCGCCGTGGGCATGGTCGCGCTGGGCGCGTTCCCGCCCAGCCCGCATGTGCAGTCGATCCAGAAGGTGCTGCCGAACGACCGCTTCGTCCACGGTAGCTGAGGCCGGCCCATGGACCGCCACCTGGAGGCGTTCCTGGAGATGCTGAGCGCCGAGCGGGGTGCGGCGGCGAACACCCTCGCGGCGTACCAGGCCGATCTGCTGGACGTCGCGGCGTCGCTGCCCGGCACGCTGGCCGGTGCGGCGCCGGACGGGCTGCGCGCCTATCTCGCTGGCCTGTCGAGGGCGGGGCTGTCGGCCCGCACGGCGGCGCGGCGGCTGTCGGCGATGCGGCAGTTCTACCGCTTCCTGCTGCGCGAGGGCGTGCGCGCCGACGACCCGACCGAGTTGCTGGAGGCACCGCGCACCCACCCGGCGCTGCCGAAGTTCCTGAGCGAGGCGGAGGTGGATGCCCTGCTGGCGGCGGCGCATGGCCGCCCGCCGGCACAGGCGCTGGTGATGGTGGCGGCGCTGGAGATCCTGTACGCGACCGGGCTGCGGGTGAGCGAGCTGCTGGCGCTGCCGGCGAACGCGCTGACCGGCGACTCGGCGCTGCTGATGGTGTCCGGCAAGGGCGGGCGCGAGCGGATGGTGCCGCTGTCGGACGCCGCCCGCGCCGCCGCCGCCCGCTTGCATCCAAGGCGCCCGCGCCCGCGCCACCTGTTTCCGGGCCGCGATCCGGCGCAGCCGCTGACCCGGCAGGCGTTCGCGGTCAACCTGAAGCTTGTGGCGCTGGAGGCCGGGCTGGATCCGGCGCGGGTGTCGCCGCACGTCCTGCGGCACTCGTTCGCCAGCCACATGCTGGCGCGCGGGGCAGATCTGCGCAGCCTGCAACTATTGCTGGGTCATGCCGATATCGCCACCACGCAGATCTACACGCATGTCCTGGCGGAACGGTTGCAGAAACTGGTCGAGGCGCATCATCCATTGGCGCTGCGGGCGGCGCGGCAGGCGGCTGCGGGGGGCTGACCCCGGCGCCGGTCGATGCTAAGGGCTTCCGATGCGTCACTACCTGGACTTTGAAAAGCCGATCGCCGAGCTTGAGGGCAAGATCGAGGAACTGCGGAAGATGTCGGAGCCGGATGGCCTCAACATCGCCGACGAGGTCACGCGCCTGGTCGACAAGTCCGACAAGCAGATCCGCTCCACCTACGCCAAGCTGACCGCCTGGCAGAAGACGCAGGTCGCGCGCCATCCCGACCGGCCGCAGGCGAGCGACTACATCGCTGCCCTCATCACCGATTTCACCCCGCTGGCGGGCGACCGCGCGTTCGCCGACGACGCGGCGGTGATCGGCGGCATGGGCCGCTTCCATGGCCGCTCGGTGGTGGTGCTGGGCACCGAGAAGGGGCGCGACACCGAGAGCCGGGTCGCGCACAACTTCGGCATGGCGCGGCCGGAAGGCTACCGCAAGGCGCGCCGGCTGATCGAGCTGGCGGGCCGGTTCGGGCTGCCGATCTTGAGTTTCGTCGACACCTCCGGCGCCTTCCCCGGCATCGACGCCGAGGCGCGCGGGCAGGCCGAGGCGATTGCGCGCTCGATCGAGGCGTGCCTGGACGCCCCGGTGCCGGTGATCGCCACGGTGATCGGCGAGGGCGGCTCCGGCGGCGCCATCGCGCTGGCCGCCGGCGACGCGGTGCTGATGCTGGAGCACGCGATCTACTCGGTGATCTCGCCGGAGGGCTGTGCGGCGATCCTGTGGAAGGACTCGGCGCAGGCCCCGGCGGCGGCGGAGGCGCTGCGGCTGACGGCGGAGGACCTGCGGCGGCTGAAGCTGATCGACGCCATCGTCGCCGAACCGCTGGGCGGCGCGCACCGCGACCCGGCCGCCGCCATCGCCTCGGTCGGCGAGGCGGTGATGGCGGCGCTGCGCCCGCTGCTGGCGCTCGACGCCGCGACGTTGCGCACGCGGCGGCAGGACAAGTTCCTGGAGATGGGGCGCGAGACCATCGCGTGATGCCGCAAGCGCCCGCCTCGGCCGGGCGCCGCGCGTCCTGGACGGCTTGGTTCGACGCACAGCGGCGCTGGTGGGCCGCCCGGCTGCTTCCCGTGGCCCTTTGCGTGTTGTTCGGGTTCGTCGTCATCAAGGCGGGCTCGACCGACATGACCTTCGACGAGGCGTGGACATTCCTGTCCTATGGCCGCTCGCCGCTTGGTTTCACCACGCTCGACCTCGCCAACGACCATCCCCTCAACAGCATCCTGATCTTCCTGGCGACCAGGCTGTTCGGCGACTCCGAACTGGTGGTGCGGCTGCCCAACATCCTGGCGGGCGCGCTGTACCTGGCGTCCAGCGCCACCATCGTGCGGCACAGCCGGTTCAAGCTGGCGAGCTTCGCCATCTGCGCCCTGCAGCCGTTCTTCCTGGATTA
>JAYTQW010000016.1:0-6172 GCA_043746535.1 Rhodospirillales bacterium | reverse complement strand
CGGCTGCCGACCGAGTTGGGGCTGCGGCTGTTCGTCGACGGCCTGTTGCAGTTCGGCGAGATCGGCGACGAGGACCGCGAGGCGATCGGCGGCGCGCTGTCCACGGCGGGCCGCAGCCTGGAGGACACGCTGGCCGAGGCGTCGCGGCTGCTGTCCGGGCTGTCCGCCGCCGCCGGGCTGGTGATCGCGCCGAAATCGGACGGGGCGATCAAGCATATCGAGTTCGTGCCGCTCGGCTCCGGCCGCGCCCTGGTGATCCTGGTCAACGTCGACGGCCAAGTGGAGAACCGGGTGCTGGAAATCCCCGCCGGGGTGCCGCCATCCGCGCTGCAACAGGCCGGCAACTACCTGAACGCGCGGCTGTCGGGGCGGCCGTTCGGCGAGCTGCGCCGCATCGTCGCCGAGGAGCTGGCCGCCGACCGCACCCAGCTCGACGCCCTGGCGGCGCAGGTGGTGGAGGCGGGCCTGGCGACCTGGACCGGCGAGGGCCGGGGCGGCAGCCTGATCGTGCGCGGGCAGGCGCGGCTGCTGGCGGACGTGACCCAGTTGGACCGGCTCGGCGCCATCCAGCGGCTGTTCGAGCGGCTGGAGACGCAGGAGACGCTGCTGCAACTGCTGGAGCTGGCCGAGAAGTCGGACGGCGTGCGCATCTTCATCGGCGCCGAGAACGGGCTGTTCGGCACGTCGGGCGTGGCGATGGTGGTCTCGCCGGCGCGCAATGCCGCCCAACGCATCGTCGGCGCCATCGGCGTGATCGGCCCGACCCGCATCAACTACGGCCGCATCATCCCGGTGGTGGACTACACCGCGCGCGTGGTCGGGCGGCTGCTCGGCTGACCATGCGCCGGCTAATGATAGCGGGGGCGGCGCTACTCGGCCTTATGCAGGCGGCGCAGGCGGGCGCGGTGCTGGACGCGATCCGGCAGCGGCACGCCCTGCGCTGCGGCGTGAACGTGGGCGCGCCCGACTTCTCCAAGGCCGACACCAACGGCGGCCTGTCCGCGTTCTCGCGCGACATCTGCCGGGCGCTGGCCGCCGCCATCATGGGCGAGGCGGCGCAGGCCACCGTCGTCAGCTTCGACGACGAGCCGACGGCGATGCGGGCGCTGGCCGCCGGGCGCGTGGACATCGTCGCCGCCGCGACGCCATCGCTGACCAACCGCACCGCCTTCGCCGCCAGCTTCGGCCCGCCGGTGCTCGTCACCGGGCAGGGCTTCCTGGTGCCGCGCGCCGCCGGCATCGCCCGTATCGCCGATCTGGCCGGGCGACAGGTCTGCTTCCTCGGCGGCACCGTGGCCGAGGCGGTGCTGGATGCGGAGGCGCCACGCCGCCACCTGGCGGTGATCCGCACGCCGTTCGAGGAAACCGGCGAGATGCAGGCGGCGCTGGTCAGCGGCCACTGCGCCGCGATCATGAACGACCTCACCACCCTGGCCGCTGCGCGCGCCGGCTTCCACGGGCAGGCCGCCGACTACGTGATCCTGGATGAGACGTTGACCACCGAGGCGCTCGCCCCCGCCATCCGCACCGGCGACGCTGGCTGGGCGGCGGTGGTGGACGCCACCGTGTCCGCCCTGCTGCGCGCCGAGGAGCTTGGGATGACGCAGGCCAGCGCCGACGCGAAGGGCATGGCCGCCGTGGCGCCGTCGAGCGGCGCCGCACTCGGGCTGGCGCCGGACTGGGCGCTGTGGGCGGTGCGCGCGGCCGGCAACTACGGCGAGCTGTTCGAGCGCGACCTCGGCGCGCGGTCGCCGCTGCGGCTGCGGCGCGGCCCGAACCGGCCAGCCAGCCAGGGCGGGCTGTTGCTCGCCAGCCCGTTCCGCTAAGGCGTCCGCATGTCCGCGCTCACCTATCTCTGGATCGCCCTCGGCGGCGCCCTCGGCAGCGTCGCGCGCGCATGGCTGGGGTTGGCGGTGGCGCGGCTGGCCGGAGGGGCGTTCCCCTGGGGCACCATCCTCATCAACGTGCTGGGATCGTTCGCGATCGGCGCGTTCGCCACCCTGACCGTCACCGGCAGCCGCTTCGCCGCACCGTTCGACACGCGCGCCTTCGTCATGGTCGGGCTGTGCGGCGGCTTCACCACCTTCTCCTCGTTCAGCCTGCAAACCCTGGAACTGGCCCGCGAGGGCCGGGCCGGCTGGGCGCTGGCCAATGTCGGGCTGTCGGTGGCGTTGTGCCTGCTGGCGGTGGCGGCGGGGTATGCGATGGGTGCGGCGGTGAAGGGCGGCTAGGCCGCTCACACGAATGCGTTGCCCGATATGGCTGGCGCTGCGGCGGACAGCGCCAATCTGGGCGGGGCGGTTCACTCGATGGGCCGAACCCACGGCCATCAGGATCCCGCATGTCGTCCGCGCCTTCGCGCCTTTCCCTCTTGGTTGTGCCGACCGCGTTGTTTGCTGGGCTGGGCGCCGCGATAACCGTGGCCGTGCTGCCGCTGCCGCTGCCTTGGTTGCCGCCGCTGATGCTGGCTCTGCTGGTGGTCAGCTACGCGCAACTGGCGGTATCGGCGTTCGGCCCGCTGCTCGGGGTGGCGGCGCGTGCGCCCCTGGAAACAGGTCCGGAAACGGGCCAGGACGCGCCGGCATGGCGCCCGCGCACCGCCCTGCTGGTGCCGATCTACAACGAGCTGCCGGAGCCGGTTGCCGCCGCGATCCGCATCATGGCCGAGGCGCTGGACCCGGCCGATCGGGTCGCCGTGTTCGTGCTGAGCGACACGCAATCGCCCGCCGTGGCGGCAAGTGAGGCCGAACTGTTCCCATCGCTTGCCATGGCGCGCTCCGGCGTCGAGGTCCACTACCGCCGCCGGCCGCGCAACACCGGGCGCAAGGCCGGCAACATCGCCGAGTTCTGCGCCAATGCCGGGCGCGGCTACGATTTCGCCATCGTGCTCGACGCCGACAGCCTGATGACGGCGGACGCCATCCGCGCGCTGATCCTGGCCATGGCCGGAGACGCCCGGTGCGGGCTGATCCAGTCGGTGTCGTATGCGGTGGGCGGGCGCACGCTGTTCGCGCGGATGCAGCAGTTCGCCGGCCGCCTCGGAACGCCGCTGGCGGTGGCCGGGCAGCACCTCTGGCAAGGGCGGCGCGGCACCTACTGGGGCCACAACGCGATCCTGCGGCTGTCGGCGTTCACCAGCGACGCCGTGCTGCCGGTGCTGCCGGGCCAGGCGCCGATGGGCGGCGAGATCCTGTGCCACGACACCATCGAGGCGGCGCTGCTGCTGCGCGCCGGCTGGGAGGTGCGGCTGGCGCCGGCCATCACCGGGTCGTACGAGACCACGCCGAGCAACATCATCGACCACCTCGCCCGCGAGCGGCGCTGGTGCCAGGGCAACATGCAGCACCTGCGGCTCATCGCCGCCCCTCGGCTGCGGCCCGAGAGCCGGGTGCATATCGGCATCGGCATCCTGCACTACCTGGTGTCGCCGGCCGGTCTGCTGGTCAGCGCGCTGCTGCTGGGCGCCAGCCTGCTGCCCGGCATCCGCGCCACGCCGCCGGCCGGGCTGGTGGAGGCGCTGGCCTGGTTCAGCGCAGCGCTGCTGTTTGGGCCACGGCTGCTGAGCCTGGCGCGGGCACTGCTGCTGCCGGGAGCGGCGCGCGGCTTCGGCGGGCGCGGGCGGCTGCTCGCCAGCGCGCTGGTCGAGCAGGTCGCGACCGCGCTGCTGGCGCCTGTGCTCGCGGTGTCGGTGACCGGGTTCGTGCTCAACACCCTGGCCGGGCGCGTCGTCAGTTGGGACGCGCCGGCGCGCGGCGACCGTCCGGTCGGCCCGCGTGAGGCGTGGCGGCGGCTGCGCTGGCACACGGCGATCGGGATGGGCCTGTTCGCGGCGCTGGCACTGGGGCAGCCGGGGGCGCTGCCCTGGGCGATGCCGTTCCTGCTGGGCCTGATCTTCGCGGTGCCCGCGGCGGTCTGCTCCGGGAGCGTCCGTCTCGGCGAACTGGCGCGGCGGCTGGGCCTGTTCCTGACCGAGGACGAGCTGACCCCCACCGCCGAACTCGCCGCATTGTCGGCGTTCGAGCGCGCGGCCACGAGGCTAAGGACGCTTGCGCCGGAATGGCATCCGGCTCCGTTGCCCTATCGGACATCGGCGCTTCAGGCCAGTTCCGCCGCCGAGTGACGGCACGGCGCCTGCTGGCCGGAGAATACGACGCCCTCCGGCTCGTCCTATAACGGCCGCCGGCTGCGCAGCGCCGCCGACAGGGTGCCGTCGTCCAGCACGTCGAGCGCGCCGCCGATCGGCACGCCATGGCCGACGCGGCTGACGGCGACGCCGAACGGGCGCAGCCGGTCCATCAGCCAGTGCGCGGTGGTGGCGCCATCCACGGTGGCGCCCAGCGCCAGGATCACCTCGGCGACCTCGCCCTCGCGCAGCCGGGCCAGCAACGGGCCGAGGTTCAGGTCGTCGGGGCCGATGCCGGCCAGCGCCGACAGCGTGCCGCCAAGGACGTGGTACAGGCCGCGATGCACATGCGCGCGTTCCAGCGCCCACAGGTCGCCGACGCCCTCGACCACGCAGACCAGCGTGCGGTCGCGCTGGGGGTCGGCGCAGACGTGGCACGGGTCGATCGCGTCGAGGTTGCCGCACTGCCCGCATGCCCGCACCGTCCGCGCCGCGTCGGCCAGGGCGCTGGCCAGCGGCAGCATCCGCGACTCCGGCGATTGCAGCAGGCGCAGGGCGGCGCGGCGGGCGCTGCGCGGGCCAAGGCCGGGCAGCTTGGCGAGCAGGCTTATCAGCCGCTCGATCTCCGGACCGCCCATGCCGCGATCCATCACCCTGCGGTCCAGCCGGTCAGAACGGGAACTTCATGCCTCCGGGCAGCGGCATGCCGCCCGTCACCTTTTCCATCTCGGACGCGGCGGCCGCCTCGACCTTGCGCTTGGCGTCGGCATGGGCGGCGACGATCAGGTCCTGCAACATTTCCAGGTCGGACGGATCGGCGGCCAGCTTCGGGTCGATGCGCACGGCGCGCAGCTCGCCCTTCCCGGTCATCGACACCGCCACCATGCCGGCGCCGGCGCTGCCCTCGATGGTCAGCACCTCCAGCGCCGCCTGCATCTCCTCCATCTTCTTCTGCATCTGACCGGCCTGCTTCATCAGGCCCGCAAGGTTCTTCATCGCTCAGTTCTCCATCTCGTCAGGAAGCTCATCGACGTACTCGGCGTCGGGCGGGGCAAAGTCGGGCATGTCGGGCGGCGGCGCGGAGGCTGCGACAAGGCCATAGGAGTCGGCGGCATCGTCGCGCACCGCCTCGATCCTGGCGCCCGGGAAGGCGTCCATGATGGCGCGGACCAGCGGGTGCTCGGCGGCGGCACCCCGGCGCGCGGTGTCGGCCGCCTGGCCCTGGGTGGCGATGGTCGCCTCGCCCGCAGCCGCTGACAGCGCGATAGTCCAGCGCGTGCCGGTCGCCTCTAGCAGCAGCCTCGCCAGCCGGGGCGCCAGGTCGCGCGGCGCGTCCGGCTCCGGCCGCAGCTCGATCACCGGCGGCGCCCAGCGCACCAGATGCGCCGCGTGCAGCAGGTGCCCGTGCAGGGTCGGCTCACGACGTGCGGCGACCAGGGCCACGACCTCGCGCCAACTGGTGGGTTGCGGGTTGGCCACCGCCTCGGCCGGCTCGGGCGCCGCCTGCACGCGGGCTGATCCGTTGGCCACGGCGCGCATGGACCCACCGGGCGGTGGGGCGGCATAGGGCGGCGCACTGGCGGGTGGAGGTGGGGACGCCAGCGCGGTCGAGCCACCGGCGGCGATGATCTGCCTCACCAGATCGGCGGGCGGCGGCAGGTTGGCCACATAGCACAGCCGGATCAGCACCATCTCGCCGGCGGCGCGGCGGTCGGGGGCGGTCTCGACCTCGGCCAGCCCCTTCAGCAGCATCTGCCAGGCGCGGCCGATCACCGCCATGTCGATACGGTCGGCGATGGCGGCCCCGCGCGTCCGTTCCAGTTCCGGCAGCTCACGCGAGTGGCGCAGCTCCGGCACCGATTTCAGCCGCGTCAGCGTGTGCAGCAGTTCCAGCAGGTCGCCCAGCAGCACGCCCAGGTCGGCGCCGCGCCCATGCGCCGTCTCGGTGATCGCCAGCGCCGCCGCCGGCTGCCCGGCCAGCACCGCGTCCAGCAGGTCGAACACCGTCGCGCGGTCGGACACGCCGAGCATCTCGGCCACCGCCGCCGC
>JAYTQW010000015.1:0-3443 GCA_043746535.1 Rhodospirillales bacterium | reverse complement strand
CCGCTCCCCGCACCCGCCCCGAGCCTGTCGCAGCGCCTGACGCTGGTGGTGCAAGCCCTGCGCGCGGCCATCGCCGCCCACGCGGCGCGCGACCGCGCGGCGGTGGCCGTGGCGTGGCTGGTGTGGCCCTACCTGAACCGTCTCGCTGCTCGCTTCGCCGCCCTGGCGCTGCGGGTCCAGGCCGGCAAGCTGGCCGTTGCAGCGAGGGCGACGAGGCCGCGTGCCGCGCCCGAGACGCCACGCTCCCGGTCCCCTGGCCTGCCGCGAGGCTTCGCCTGGCTGGCCCGCTTCGCCCCCGGCATCCTGCCCCTGCGCGGTCAGGTGTGCCACCTGCTGGGGGACCCCGAGCTTGCGGCCTTGCTGGCGGCCGCACCACAGGCGGGGCGCATCCTGCGCCCGCTGTGCCGCATGCTGGGCATCGAGGCCGGGCCCGGCTTCCCGCCGGCGCTGTTCCAGCGACCGGACCCGTCGCCACCGCCCGACCCACCATCCACCCCGCCGCCGGGCCCATCGCCCGTCCCGCCGCCATCGCCCGCCCTGGCGCAGCCCGCTCCGCAGGCGCGCGCGGCAGCGCCGCCGGCGCCGGAACCACCAATGCCCTCGCGGCCACCGCCCAGGCGTCGCGCCCGACCCCGCGTGCCCGCTTTCGGCGCGGCCCTGGCGTGAGCGGGCCTACGCACGTCTTTAACGTTACGTTATCAGAACGTATTATATGGCTGCGCGTGCGCCTAACCAGTCAGAGTTTTTTGATTCTTTTTTGCAAAAAAGAACCGCTTGCCTGCTCTTCCTGAAGGGTCACTACGGGGGCAACCTGGCATCACACCCCCCACAGCCACACCCCCCAGATCGCCACCGCCAGCGGCGGCCCGAACGGCAGCATGGTCGCCGCGTGCAGCCGCGTGCCGGATCGGCGCATTGCCAGCGCCAGCAGCAGCCCCGTCGCGGCGCCCGCGAACAGCACCCATGGCAGCGCCGCCAGCCCGAGCCACGCGCCGCCTGCCGCCAGCAGTTTGGCGTCGCCCTGGCCCAGCCCGTCGCGCCCGCGCCAGCGCCGGTAGGCCCACGCCAGCCCGCGCAGGAGCAGATAGGCCAGCGCCGCCGCCGCCGCGTGGTCGGCGGCTGCGGCGGGGTCGAGCCACCAGGTCACGCCCAGCCCGGCCACCAGCAGCGGCAGCGTCAGCGCGTCGGGCAGCCAGAAATGCCCGGCGTCGATCCAGGCCAGCGCCAGCAGGGTCCAGCCGAGCGCGCAGCCCGCCCACGCCCAGGCGCCGGCATCGACGCAGACGGCCATCGCCGCCACTGCGGTTGCCGCCAGTTCCACCCACAGATGGGCGGGCGCGATGGCCGCCTGGCAATGCCGGCAGCGACCGCGCAGCGCCAGGAAGCTCAGTACCGGCACCAGCTCCAGCGGCCCCAGCCGGTGTCCGCACGCCTCGCACGCGGAACGCGCCATTGCGATAGGGCGCTCGTCCGGCATTCGGCGTATAAGCACGCCGAGCAGGCTGCCGACGAACGGGGCGCACAGCACCGGCATCCACCAGGGGGTCAACCGGCGTATCCTTATAAGTCGAGCAGTCACTTGCCAGCTATGCCTTGGCCGAGACAAGACGACGCAGCCGTTCGGAGTGCCGATTTGGACACGCAACCCACCTTCGCGACCTCCTCCGGGAGCCAGGAGCAGATGCTGGCGCAACTGGCCGAGTTGCTGGAGCAGCTTGGCCAGTGCGACGCCAAGACGCTCGACCGCGCCCGCCGCGTGGCGGCCGAGAGCGGGCAGCGGCTCGATCTGGTGCTGCTGCAACTGGGCCTGGTGACGGAGCGCGGGCTGGCCGACGCCTATGCCGCCCTGCTGGGAACGGTGGTGGCGACGCCGGACCGCTACCCCGCCAGCGAGCCGCTGTTGCCGGAGCGGCTCAGCGTCCGCTTCCTGCGCGCCGCCCGCGCCATGCCGGTGGCGATCGAGCGGGGCCAACTGGTGGTCGCCGCCGCCGACCCGATCGACCCGTTCACCCGCTCGGCCATCGGTGCTGCCACCGGGATGCCGGTGGCGCTGGAGATCGCGGTGCCGATCGAGATCGAGGCGGCGTTCGACCGGCTGTACCAGGATGGCGCCGCCACCACCGACGCGCACGGCCAGTCCGACGAGGGCGCCGAGCCGCTGGAGGAGGATGCCGAGCGGCTGAAGGACCTCGCCAGCGAGGCGCCGGTGATCCGGCTGGTCAACCAGATCATCGCCCGCGCGGTCGAGACGCAGGCCAGCGACATCCATATCGAGCCGTTCGAGGACCGCCTGCGGGTGCGCTACCGCTACGACGGCGTGCTGGTGGAGGCGGACAGCCCGCCGGGGCGGCTGGTCGCGGCCATTACGTCGCGCATCAAAATCATGGCGCGGCTGGACATCGCCGAGCGCCGGCTGCCGCAGGACGGCCGCATCAAGCTGGCGGTGCGCGGGCAGGAGGTGGATTTCCGCATTTCCACCATCCCCTCGCTGTGGGGCGAGACGGTGGTGATGCGCGTGCTCGACCGCACCGCCGTCGCGTTCGACTACAGCAAGCTGGGGCTGCCGCCGCATGTGATCGCGCCGCTGACCGAGGCGCTGAACCTGCCCAACGGCATCGTGCTGGTGACCGGGCCCACCGGCAGCGGCAAGACCACGACGCTGTACAGCGGCCTGCTTTCGCTCAACTCCATCAGCCGCAAGGTGGTCACGGTCGAGGACCCGATCGAGTACCAGCTACGCGGCATCAACCAGATCCAGGTGAAGCCGCAGATCGGCCTGAACTTCGCCAGCCTGCTGCGCTCGATCCTGCGCCAGGACCCCGACGTCATCATGGTCGGCGAGATCCGCGACCTGGAGACGGCGCAGATCGCGGTGCAGGCGGCGCTGACCGGACATCTGGTGCTGTCCACGCTGCACACCAACTCGGCGGCGGCGACCATCACCCGGCTGCGCGACATGGGGCTGGAGGATTACCTGCTCACCGCCGTGCTGCGCGGCGTGCTGGCGCAGCGGCTGGTGCGCCGGCTCTGCGCCGCCTGCCGCGACGAGGTGGTGGCAGCGCCCGAACTGGTCGAGCGGTTCGACCTCGCGCGCCGCGTCGCCCGCCACGCGCCGGAGGGCCACCGGCCCGGCGAGGCGATCCGGCTCTGGCACCCGGTCGGCTGCCCGGCCTGTCGCGGCACCGGCTATCGCGGGCGCCTAGCCATCGCCGAGTTCCTGCACCCCGGCCCGGAGATCGAGCACCTGATCTTCAGCCACGCCGACCACAACGACATCGAGCGCGCCGCCGTCGCGGGCGGCATGGAGACGATGTTCGACGCCGGCCTGGATGCGGCGCTGTCCGGCGTGACCACGATCGAGGAAGTCATGCGCAGCATCCGCGCCGAAGCCTGATGCCGAGCTTCCGCTACACCGCGATCACGCCCGCCGGGGAAGTCGTCAA
>JAYTQW010000014.1:0-3484 GCA_043746535.1 Rhodospirillales bacterium | reverse complement strand
GAGGAGCGATAGCAGCAAGGCAAGCCGGCGCATGTCACCCCTTTCGTCATCGATGTCGAAGCCGCCACAGTCTAGCCGAACATTCCGCGAATGACAGGCGGCACGCGGTTGACCCAGCTTGCAATCGCTGGCTCCGTCATACGCATGGCATCGCCTGCGACACGATACCCCTGGACCGCCCGCCTCGGCACGGTCGCCACGTTCCTGTCCAACGGCATCGTCATGGGCGCCTGGGTCGGCAGCCTGCCGCGGCTGCGCGAGGCGGCGGGTCTGAACGATGCCGGGCTTGGCCTGCTGCTGCTGGCGTTGAGCGTGGGCGCGGTGTCCAGTATGCCGGGGGTGACGCTGCTGGTGCGCCGCTACGGCGCGCGGCGCATCGCCCTTCTTGGCGGTGTGTTGCAGGGGCTGGCGTTGCCGGCGATGGCGGTGGCATCCGGCTGGCCGGCGCTGGTCGCGGCCGGCGTGGCGTTGGGGATGGTCATGGCCAGCATGGACGTGGCGATGAACACCCATGCCTCCGAAGTCGAGCGGCGGTGGGGCCTGCCCATCATGTCGTCGTTCCATGCCGCCTGGAGCATGGGCGGCCTGGCCGGATCGGCGGCGACGGGGGCGTTGGCGGCGGCGGGCTGGAGCCTGGGCGGCTGCCTCGCCGCTGGCGGCGGAGCGGCGATGCTGCTGGGGCTGTGCGGTGGCGTGTTCGGCGGACGCGGGATGCCCGCCGCCGTGCGGGAGGCTGCCGCGCCGGCCACGTCCCGCTTCGCGCCGCCACGCCTGCGCATGCCCAGCCGCGTCATGCCCAGCCGTGTCATGCGGGGAGCGTGCGCCCTGGCCATGGTGTGTTTCGTCACCGAGGGCGCGGTTGGCGACTGGGGCGGCATCTACCTGCGCACCGTGCTCGGCGCCTCGCTGGCGACCGCGACCGGCGCCTATTCCGCGTTTGCCGCGACCATGGCGGTGTGCCGCCTGTTCGGCGACCTCATCGTGCGGCGGCTGGGGCCGATGCGGGTGGTGCAGTTGGGCGGCCTGCTGGCGGCGGCCGGGATCGCGGCGGCGCTGATGTTGCCCAGCGTGCCTGGAGCATCGCTGGCGTTCGCGCTGGTGGGCGTCGGGCTGGCCAATGTCGTGCCGGTGATCTTCAGCGCCGCCGGACGGCTCGGCGGCGCCGCCGGCATGGCGACGATCGCCAGCGTCGGCTATGGCGGCCTGCTTGCCGGCCCGCCCGTGTTCGGGTTCGTGGCGCAGGGTCTCGGGCTGCCGGTGGCGTTGGCGTCGCTCGCGGCCGGCGGCCTGCTGGTGGCCGCATTGGCGCCTTCGGTGGCGAACGATCCCCGCTCCCGGACCGCCGAGGCATGAGGCGGGTTGCGCGCGTGCTGAAGACCTTCGCCCGGCGCGACGATGCCGGCGGACTGGTGCTGATCGCCTCCGCGCTGGCGGCGCTGGTCTGGGCCAACTCGTCCGCCGGGGCCGCCTATGCGGCGATGCTGCATCTGGGCGGCACTGTCTCGGTGGGCGGCTGGCATCCCGGCATCGACGCGCATTTCCTGGTCGATGACGGGCTGATGGCGCTGTTCTTCCTGCTGGTCGGGCTGGAGATCAGGCGCGAGATCACCGAGGGCCAGCTCGCCTCCTGGCGGCGCGCGGCGGCGCCGATCGCCGCCGCCCTGGGCGGCATGGCGGTGCCGGCGGCGATCTACCTCGCCTTCAACTGGCACGATCCGGCGACCTTGCGCGGCTGGGCAATCCCGATCGCCACCGATATCGCCTTCTCGCTGACAGTGCTGCGCCTGCTCGGGCCGCGCGTGCCGGCTGGCCTGCGCGTGTTCCTGACCGCGCTGGCGATCATCGACGACCTCGGCGCGATCCTCATCATCGCGCTGTTCTACACCGACGGCCTCGACCTGCTGGCGCTCGGCCTGGGCGCGGCCGTCATTGCGGCGATGGCGCTGCTCGCCTACATGCGCCGGCGGCGGGTGGCGCAACCGGCCACGCCGTACCTGCTCGGCTTGGCGCTGCTGTGGCTGTGCCTGGTGCAGTCCGGAGTCCATGCGACATTGGCTGGGGTGGCGGTGGCGATGGTCATCCCGATGCGCGGCGTCAACAGCCCCGGACACCGGCTGGAACATGCGTTGGCGCCCTGGGTGGGGTTCCTGGTGCTGCCGTTGTTCGGCCTGTTCAACGCCGGGCTGCGCTTCGGCGACGTGAGCGCCGCGATGCTGTTCGATCCGCTGGTGGCCGGCATCGCGCTCGGCCTGCTGATCGGCAAGCAGGTGGGCGTGTTCGGCGCGACCTGGCTGGCGCAGCGGTTGCACCTCGCGCATCTGCCCGCCGGATTGAACCCGAAGCTGATCTACGGCGCCTCGCTGCTGTGCGGCATCGGCTTCACGATGAGCCTGTTCATCGGCAACCTTGCCTTCAACGACGCCACGCGCGAGACCGAACTGAAGTTGGCGGTGCTCGGCGCCTCGCTGCTGTCGGCGCTGGTCGGCGCTGTCGTGCTGGCCTGGGCGACGCGCGGCTACTCGGCCTCGCCGGCGCGGCGGTAGGGTCCGGTCGCCGCCAGCGCCTCGATCTCCGCCAGCATCGCCGGGCGCTCGCGGTCGACGAAATCGCCGATGGCGTCGCGCAGGCCGGGATGGGCGATCCAATGCGCCGAGTAGGTCGGCTTCGGCAGGTAGCCGCGCTGGATCTTGTGCTCGCCCTGCGCCCCCGCCTCGACCCGCTTCAGGCCGTGGGCGATGGCGAAGTCGATGGCGCGATAGTAGCACAGTTCGAAATGCAGGAACGGCCAGTCGCCGCTACAGCCCCAGTTGCGGCCGTATAGCGCCTCGTCTCCGGCGAGGTTCAGGGCGCCCGCCACCGGTTTGCCGCGATCCAGCGCCAGCATCAGCACGACCGCGTCGTCCAGCCGCTGCGACAGCAGCGGGAAGAACTGCCGGGTCAGGTAGGCGCTGCCCCATTTGCGGTCCACGGTCGAGGTGTAGAACTTGTAGAACGCCTTCCAGTGTTCCGGGCGGATCTCCTCGCCGCGCAGGGTGACGAACTCCAGCCCGGCGCCCTGGGCGTCGCGCCGCTCCCGCCGCAGCACCTTGCGCTTGCGTGACGCCAGCGCGCCCAGGAAGTCGTCGAAGGTGGCGTAGCCGGCGTTCTCCCAATGGAACTGCACGCCCAGGCGTTGCAGCCAGCCGGCCTCGCCCAAGGCGTGCCAATCCGCCTCGGTGCAGAAGGTGGCGTGGACCGAGGACAACCGCAGTTCGCGGCACGCCTGCGCCAATGCCTGGCCCAGCCCGGCCGCCGTGACATCCCTGTTCGGGCGCACCAGCAGGCGAGATCCCGGCACCGGGCTGAACGGCACCGCGACCTGGAGCTTGGGGTAGTAGCTGCCGCCGGCGCGCTCGAAGGCATTGGCCCAGCCGTGATCGAACACGTATTCGCCGTAGCTGTGCGATTTGGCATACATCGGCGCCGCCGCGACCACGCTGCCCGA
>JAYTQW010000013.1:0-2067 GCA_043746535.1 Rhodospirillales bacterium | reverse complement strand
TCGCCGGCCAGGTACAGCGCCTGCAACGCCGACAGGTCGTGTCCGGCGATCAGGTCGCCGGACGGGTCCCGCTGCTTGATCGCGCGCAACGCGGTGGGTGCGGTGAACAGTGCCCGCACCTTGTGCTGCGCGCAGACCCGCCAGAACGCGCCGGCGTCCGGGGTGCCCACCGGCTTGCCCTCGTACAGCACGGTGGTCAGCCCGGCCAGCAGCGGCGCATAGACGATGTAGCTGTGGCCCACTACCCAGCCCACGTCGGACGCGGTCCACATCACCTCGCCCGCGCGAAGCCCATAGATCATGGCGATGGAGTTGTGCAACGCGACCGCGTGGCCACCGTTGTCGCGCACCACGCCGCGCGGCCGCCCGGTGGTGCCGGAGGTGTAGAGAATATACAGCGGGTCGGTCGCCAGCACGGACACCGGCGCGTGCGGCGCGGCATCCGCTATCGCCCGTTCGTAGTCATGGTCGCGGCCGGGCGTCATCGCGGCGGCCAGCATCGGGCGTTGCAGGATCAGGCACGCCTGGGGCGGCGCTGCGCTGAGCGCGATGGCGTGGTCGAGCAGCGGCTTGTAGGCGACGACGCGGCCGGGTTCGAGGCCGCAGGAGGCGGAGATGACGACGCGCGGCCGGGCGTCGTCGATGCGCTTGGCCAGCTCCGCCCCTGCGAAGCCGCCGAACACGACCGAATGGACGGCGCCCAGCCGCGCGCAGGCCAGCATCGCCACCGCCGCGTCGGGCACCATCGGCAGATAGATGATGACGCGGTCGCCAGCGACCACGCCCAGCGCGGCCAATGCCCCGGCCAGCTTCGCGGTGCGCTCCAGCAGGCGGGCGTAGCTCCAGTGTTCAACCTCGCCTGCCATCGGGCTGTCCCAGATCAGCGCCGTCTGATCGCCACGGCCGGCGGCCACATGACGGTCGAGGCAGTTGAAACAGGTGTTCAGCATTCCGCCCGCAAACCACTGGCCGAACAGCCCGGCACCCGGGCCGAACACTTGGTCCGGCGCGCGGTCCCAGGTGATGCCGGCGGCGGCGCGCTCCCACCAGCCGTGCGGGTCGTCTCGCCAAGCGCCATAGACCGCCTCATAGCCGGGATTGTGCGTCATTGGCACGGTCCGTTTCTGTTGCCGCCGGTATAGCCGACCGGAACGCTGTCGACAATACGCTTGTGCATCCGCTTCAAGACTGGCAAATCTGCTGAATTATCGGAATATTGTCGACACTCAGATTGACCAAGGTGACCGCTTGGCCTATCAGGGCGCATGTCGCAGACCCAGCCGTTCAGCGATCGCGTGTTCGACCAACTGAGCGAGGCGATCGTCGCCGGCGAATTGCTGCCCGGCGCCAAGATCAGCGAACCCGACCTCGCCATCCGCTTCGGCGTCAGCCGTGCGCCGTTGCGCGAGGCGATCCGCCGGCTGGAGGAGCGCAAGCTGGTCAGCCGCGTGGCGCATCAGGGTGCCCGCGTGGCGGTGCTGTCGGCGGCGCGGATTTCGGAAATCTACATGGTGCGCGAGGCCCTGGAAGGGGTCGCGGCACGCGAGGCCGCGCACCGGATGGGCGGCGAGGACGTGGGCCAGTTGCGGGCACTGCTCTCCACCCACGAACAATCGTTTGGCGACGCTGGCGGCGGCGGCGACACCTACCGCATGGGCAGCGCCGACGAGGATTTCCACTTCCGCATCATCCGCGCCAGCGGCAACGCGACCCTGATCGCGCTGCTGCTCGGCGAGTACTACGCGCTGATCCGCATGTTCCGCCGCCAGCACCGCCAAGTGGCCGGGCGGGCGCGGCGGGCACTGGTCGAGCACCACCGCATCACCGACGCGCTGGCCGACCGCGACGCCGAACTGGCGGAGTTCCTGATGCGCCGCCACATCGCCGCCGCCCGCGCGGGCATCGAGCAGGCGCTGGCGGCCGCCCCGCCCAAGAAGACCCCGCTCAAGAAGACCCCGAAGAAGACCAAGGACGAGCCATGAAGCTGCACGATGTCCGCGTCCATCCCGAGGCCGACCGGCTACAGCGCGAGGACCAGCTCGCCTGGAAGATCGCCGCCGTCGCCGC
>JAYTQW010000012.1:0-2619 GCA_043746535.1 Rhodospirillales bacterium | reverse complement strand
AGCGGCATCGCCAGCCGCTCCGCCGCCTCGGTGTGGGTCAGCCCGTCGACGAACGCCAGCACCACCAGCCGCCGCCGGTCCGGCTCCAGGGTCGACAGGCAGCGGTGCAGCGCCGAGGCCTCCTGCGTCGCTTGCAGGCGGGCCAGCGCGTCGGGGTCCTCGTCCACCTGCTCGGGCGCGTCCTCCTCGGACACCTCGCGGCCACGACGGCGGGCGATGTCGAGCGCCCGGTAGCGGGCCAGGCTGACCAGCCACGCCTCCGCGTTGCCCCGGCTGCCGTCGAACTGGCCGGCATTCTTCCAGACTTGCAGGAAAGCGTCGTGGACGGCGTCGGCCGCCAGCGCCGGATGCCGGGTGATGCGCAGCGCCACCGCATACAGCCGGGGCGATTGCGCGCGGTACAGGCGCTGGAAAGCAGCCCGGTCGCCGCCCGCGATCAGCCACAGCATTCCGCCGAGATCGTCGCCGCCGCTGGCCATCGCCGTGCTCACCGCCTCACCCCCGCGACCCAGGGTGCCACCCAGGGCGCGACCCAGGGCGCGATCCGGGGCGCGGTGGCGCCGGATGGGTCCGCGCACCGGCGTCCACCGCCCGCCTTCGGTTCTGTCGTGATCCCACCGTTCCTCCTCCGCCGGCCCGCGCGCGGCTCGGCTGCGTCCATCACCCGCACTTCGCCGCAGCAACGCGGCGGGCGCAAGCCTGGATCGTGCCGCCGGGCGACCAGGCGGCAGGTTGTGGAGCGGGAACATCACATACCGAGGTTTGATGAGGGGTAAAAAGCCGTTTCACTGACAAAATACATACGCCCTGCCGCGCTGGCCGGATGCAGGCTCGCGGCTCCGTCGGGGACGGCGGCGCCCGCTCCGCCCCATGTTGCTTATGCCAGCTTGGCGGGCCATCGTGCCGGCGCCCCAGCCCACAGGACGCCGACGCGATGAGCCAGTCTCGCCCGACCACCTCCACGCCCACCACCACCATGGCCAGCCGCATCGCCCTGCCGGCGCAGGACGAGGACATCGCCAGCCTGCGCCGCGCCGTGGTGGCCAAGCTCACCTACGCGGTCGGCAAGGACCCGATCGTCGCCAGCGAGCGCGACTGGTTCGTGGCGGTGGCGCTGGCGGTGCGCGACCGCATCGTGGAACGCTGGATGCCATCGACCCGCGCCATGTACGCCGCCGGGCGCAAGCGGGTGTACTATCTCTCGCTGGAGTTCCTGATCGGCCGGCTGCTGCGCGACAGCCTGAGCAACCTCGGGCTGACCGACTCGATGCGCGCGGCGCTGGCGGAACTGGGCGTCGACCTCGACCGGCTGCGCGAGGTGGAGCCGGACGCCGCACTCGGCAACGGCGGCCTCGGCCGCCTCGCCGCCTGTTTCATGGAAAGCATGGCGACGCTCTCGGTGGCCGCCTACGGCTATGGCATCCGCTACAACCACGGGCTGTTCCGCCAGACCATCCAGGACGGCTGGCAGCGCGAGTATCCCGAGAACTGGCTGGCCAGCGGCAACCCGTGGGAGTTCGAGCGCGCCGAGGTGGAATACGCCATCGGCTTCGGCGGCCGGGTCGAGGCGGTGGCCAGCACGGATGGCGGCATCGGCCACGTCTGGAAACCGGCGGAGACGGTGAGTGCGGTCGCCTACGACACGCCGGTGGTCGGCTGGCGCGGCAAGCACGTCAACACGCTGCGGCTGTGGTCGGCCCGCGCCCCCGACCCGCTGCGGCTGGATGCGTTCAACCGTGGCGACCATGTCGGCGCATTGTCCGAACGCTCGCGCGCCAACGCCATCAGCCAGGTGCTGTATCCCAGCGACGAGACCCCCGCCGGGCAGGAGCTGCGGCTGCGGCAGGAGTATTTCTTCTCCTCGGCCAGCTTGCAGGATCTGGTGCGGCGGCATGTCCGCCAGCACAAGGACATCCGCACCCTGGCCGACAAGGCGGCGATCCAGCTCAACGACACCCATCCCTCGATCGCCGTGCCGGAGCTGATGCGCATCCTGGTCGACGAGCACGGCGTGCCGTGGGACGAGGCATGGACCATCACCGTCGCCACCTTCAGCTACACCAACCACACGCTGCTGCCGGAGGCGCTGGAAAGCTGGCCGGTGCCGCTGATGGAGCGGCTGCTGCCGCGCCACATGCAGATCATCTACCTGCTGAACCTGCAACACCTGAACGAGGTCAACGCGCGCGCGCCCGAGGGCCACGCCGAGGCCGACATGCTGTCGTCGATGTCGCTGATCGACGAGGGCAGCGGGCGGCGGGTGCGCATGGGCACGCTGGCGTTCATCGGCTCGCACAACATCAACGGCGTCTCGGCGCTGCACACCGACCTGATGCGCCAGACCGTGTTCCGCGACCTGAACCAGATGTATCCGAACCGCATCCTCAACAAGACCAACGGCGTCACCTTCCGCCGCTGGCTGTTCGAGATCAATCCGGGCCTGACCGATCTGCTGGTGGAGAGCGTCGGCGCGCGGGTGATGGACGACCCGATGGCGTTGGCCGACTTCGCCAAGTCCGCCGACGACAGCGCCACCCATGACCGGCTGCGCGCGATCAAGCGCGAGAACAAGGTGGCGCTGGCCCGCCTGATCGCCGACCGCATGGACATCAAGGTCGA
>JAYTQW010000011.1:0-6563 GCA_043746535.1 Rhodospirillales bacterium | reverse complement strand
ATCCCGCCACGCGGGACGGCTCGCCCGCCAAGGTCGCGGCGGTCGCGGCGGCTGGCGTGGCGGGGACGGCGGCGGGTGGTCCGGGTGTGACGAGGGCGGCGCTGGCGGCCATGACGCGATCCATGATGACGCGGCAGTCTCAGCAAGGCGCAGGCCAGGACGGCGGCCGGCGCGATCGGGCCGCAAACCGCGCCCGCGCCTGCCGGTTCCGGCATTTGCTGCCGGGTGGCCGACGCCCGCGTCCCGGCACAGGTTGCCGGGCCGCACCGCCGGCGCCCCACGAAAACCGCCGTCCCGCCCGGTGTCGCGGCACCGTCCCGGCTGGCACGGCCTGTGCGTCCACCGATCCGGGCAAGCAGCCGGAAGCGATCCGGCGAGGCCCGAGCAGGAGTGTGCGATGTCCCTCTTTGGCGCCCTCAACACGGCGGTCAGCGGCCTGAGCAGCCAGTCCGCCGCACTGGCCGACATCAGCGACAACGTCGCCAACAGCCAGACCACCGGCTTCAAGCGGGTCGACACGGCGTTCATCGACTACCTGAGCACCAGCAGCATCGTCCGCAACGATTCCGGCACCGTGGTCGCCCAGCCCGAGTACATCAACACGGTGCAGGGCACCATCTCGCAGACCGACAACCCGCTCTCGATGGCGATCACCGGCCAGGGCTTCTTCTCCGTCAGCGTCGCCAGCGGCGGCACCCCCGCAAACCCGACATTCTCCCCCATCACCCAGTACACCCGCGCCGGCGACTTCCAGCTCAACGCCAGCGGCTACCTGGTCAACAGCGCCGGCCAGTACCTGAACGGCTGGCAGGCCAACAGTTCGGGGGCGCTGAACACCAACGTGATGACGCCGATCCAGGTGGCGCAGGCCACGGTGAAGCCGGTGCCCACCAGCCAGATAACCCTGGCCGCCAACCTGCCCGCCAGCACGGCGGCGACGGCGCCGCCGGTGAGCACCAGCGTCAGCGTCTATGACGCCCAGGGTGCGGCGCATCACGTCACGCTGTCGTTCACCAGCGCCGGCGCCAATGCCTGGTCGCTGGCGGTCAGCGACGATGCCGGCAACAGCATCGGCACCGCCAGCGTCACGTTCGACGCCGACGGCACCCTCGCCTCCGTCGCCCAGGGCGGCGCCACGCAAGGCACCCCCGGGCAGATGGGATCGATCAGCCTCGCCACCGTCTATCCGGCGGCGGGCGGCGGCACCCAGTCGGTCAACCTGCAACTGGGGGCGCTCGGCGGCACCGCCGGCCTCACCCAGTTCACCGCCACCTCGCTGACCGTGCGCGGCGTGACGCAGGACGGCGTGCCGCCCGGCTCGTTCACCGGACTGGCCACCAACGCCACCGGCAACGTCGTCGCCAGCTTCGACAACGGGCAGTCGCTGGTGATCGCGCATGTGCCGATCGTGACGTTTGCCGCACCCGACGCGCTGCAACGCCAGAACGGCGCCTCGTTCACCGCCACCGCCGCGTCCGGCTCGGCCAACATCAACGCCGCCGGCAGCGACGGCGCCGGCGGCATCGTCACCAGCGCCGTCGAGGCCTCCAATGTCGACATCAGCAAGGAGTTCACCGACCTGATCGTGGCGCAGCGGGCGTATTCGGCGAACGCCAAGATCATCACCACCACCGACGAGATGCTGACCACCACGCTGGACATGAAGCGGTGAGCGCGCGTCGCGCTAAGACCGTGCCATGAGCCTCGACTCGATCCAGCGCATCGCCGCCAGCGGGCTGGCCAATGTCAGCGCCGGGCTGGGCATCGTCGGCCAGAACGTCGCCAACGCCGGCACCGCCGGCTATTCGCGCGAGATCAGCACGCAGACCAGCCTGACCGCCGGCGGTCAGGGCATGGGCGTGCTGACCGGCCAGGTCGGTCGGGCGCTCGACCTCACGCTGCAAGCGGACGTGCAGCGGCAGGGCGCCACCGTGGCCGGGTTGCAGACCCGGCAGCAGGCGTTGCAACAACTCGACGCGGTGCTCGGCGCCACCGGGGCCGGCAGCGACCTGCCCAGCCTGGTGACCGGCGTGCAGGCGGCGCTGGCGGCATTGCGCGGCGATCCGGCCAACCAGGCCCAGCAACAGGCGGTGGTCGCCGCCGCCGGCGTGCTGGCCGCCGGCGTGAACACGCTGTCGGGGGCGGTAGGCGACGCGCGGCAGACGGCACAGGACGGCGCCGTGGCGGACGTGGGCGCGATCAACGCGGCGCTGGCCTCGATCGGACAAATCAGCGACCAGATCGTACGGTTGCAGGCGGGCGGCGACAGCACCGCCGACCTGCAAAACCAGCGCGACGGGCTGGTGGATGGCCTGAGCGCGCTGGTGCCGGTCCGCACGGCGACGCAGCCGAACGGCGACATGGCCATCGCCACCGCCGGCGGCCTGGGCCTGCCCACGCGCGGCGGGCCGGCGCTGTCGCTGGCGGCGGCGGCACTCGGCCCCGGCCAGTACTATCCCGGCGGCGGCGCGCCGGGCGTGATGCTGGGCAACACCGACGTGAGCGCCGCGGTGGGCGGCGGCCAGTTGGGCGCGCGGCTGGCGTTGCGCGACGCAACGCTGCCGGCGGACCAGGCCGGGCTGGACAGCTTTGCCCAGACCCTCGCCAGCCGCTTCGACGCGCAAGGCCTGCGCCTGTTCAGCGATGCTGGCGGCAATGTGCCCGCTATCACCGCCACGCTCGGTTTTGCAGGCGGCATCACGGTCAATCCGGCGGTGTCCGCCGATGCGGCCCTGGTGCGCGACGGCACGGCGGCGGTCGCGGGCAGTCCGGGCGGCGCCTCCGCCTTCACGCCCAACCCGGCGGGCGGTCCGGCCGGCAGCACCACCCTGATCGACCGTCTGCTAGCCTTCGCGCTCGGCAGCCAGGCGCAGGCCGGGGTGGCGCAGCCGGTGCCGCCCGCCACCGGCCTTGGCGCCGCCGGCACCATCGCGTTGCCGTACCCGGCGCCGGCCACGCTGACCAGTTTCGCGGCGGCGCTGGTGGGCGCCATGGCGCAGGACAGCGCCAGCACCACCGGCCAGCTCGCGACCGAGCTTGCCTTGCAGGCCAGCCTGCAAGGCAAGCTCGCCAGCGGCGGCGGCGTCAGCGTCGACACCGAGATGTCGGCCATGGTCACGCTGCAGAACTCCTACAGCGCCAACGCGAAGGTCATCGCCACCGTGCAGAACCTGTGGACCGTCCTGTTCGCCATGATGCCCGCGTGATGAGCGGCGTGGGTGGCGCAGGGGCGCCGGCCGGCGGCTACGGCCTGCTCGGCATCCTCATCGCCGATAGCGGCGGCACGCGGGCCAGGCTCAACACCGTCACGCAGCAGGCCGCCGACGGCCTCGTTTCCGACAGCTACGCGGGGCTGGGCGCCGGTGCCGCGGTGTCGCTGTCGCTGCGCCCGGCGTTGCAGCAGGCACAGGCGTGGCAGGGCGACATCGACGCCGCCAGCGGGCGGATGCAGGTGGCGCAGACGGCGCTGGCCGACATCAGCGGCATCGCCACCAGCTTCATGGCGCAGACCATCGGCCTGAACGGGCTCAACCCCGGCACGGTGGACAGCGTGGCCAGCAACGCCCGCGCGGCCCTGGCGCAGGTGGCCAACCTGCTCGACAGCCGCGACGGCGACATCTACGTGTTCGCCGGCCAGGACAGCGCCAACCCGCCGGTGCCCAACCCGGACCAGATCGCCGGCGGCGGGTTCGCGACCCAGATCGCCACGGCGGTGGCGGGGCTTGCGGCCAACGGCGCGCTCGTCACCATCGCCGCGACCCAGGCGGTCGCCGCCTCCAACGCGCCCGGCACCTCGCCGTTCTCGGCCGCGCTGTCGCAGCCGGCGGCAACGCTTGCGGGGCTGCGGCCCAGTATCGCCACCGGGCCGGGGCAGGCGAGCACGGTCGGCCTGCTCGCCAGCGCTAACGGCGACGTCGCCTCGTCCGGCGGCTCCACCAGCGGTTCGTACATCCGCGACATCCTGCGCGGGCTGGCCACGCTGGCCGGCCTCAGCAGCAGCCAGGCCAACACCGCCGGATTTGCCGATGTGGTCGCCGACACGCGCGCCAGCCTGCAATCGGCGGCCGGCACGCTGAACGCCGACGCCGGCGTCATGGGCGACCGGCAGTCGGCGCTCGCCACGCAGAAGACCGCATGGGCCGACACCGCCGCCAGCCTGGCCACGCAGCTCGCCTCGGCCGAGCAGGTGGACATGGCGAAGACGCTGTCCTCGGTCTCGGCGCTGCAAACCCAGTTGCAGGCCTCCTATCAACTGATTGCCGCGATGCAGTCGCTGACGTTGACGAAATACCTGGGCTGACCGCGCCCGCGTTCATCCGGCGTTAAGCGGGCCTGTGGATAGTTCACCCACGCCCGCAAAAACGGCGGGAGCATTCGCACTCAAACCGGACACGAAGGAAAACAAGGCATGTCCCTCAATACCATCAACACCAACAACACCGCGATCATCGCGCTGCAATCGCTGAACGCCACCAACGCGCAACTGGCGGCAACCGAGAAGCGGATCTCGACCGGCTACCGCGTGGCCGACGCCACCGATGACGGCGCCGCCTATGCGGTGGCGCAGGGCGTCCGCTCCGACGTCGCCTCGCTGACCAGCGCCAACGAGCAGCTTGGCAACGCCAAGGGCCTGCTGGCCACCACGGTCTCCGGCCTGAACGACATCTCTAACACGCTCATCGCCGCGCGCACGGTCCTGCTCAAGCTGAGCGACAGCACCGTCCAGGGCAACGAGCGCACGCAGTACACGGCGCAGTACCAGTCGCTGATCGCCAACGTGAAGTCGTTCATCCAGGATGCCTCCTACAGCGGCAAGACGCTGATCGGCAACCTCAGCCACAGCACTGGCACGTTCGGCGGCATCGGCGTGGTCCGCAACGAGGTGGGCGCCAGCTACAGCGTCGGCTCGTTCAGCGGCTCGGCGCTGTATGCCGCCGTCAACCTCACCGGCACCCAGTTGGGCGCGGCCACCACGGTGGGTTTGCAGATCAGCGCCACCGGCGGCTTCACGGCGGAGTTCAACACGCTTGGCGGGCAGCTCAGCACCTATGGCGCGTCGTCGAAATACATCGACAACCAGGTCAGCTACAACAACGACAAGGTCGATGCCCTGAACAGCGGCCTCGGCGCGCTGATCGATGCCGACCTGACCAAGGAGAGTGCCCGCCTGCAATCGCTGCAGACCCGCCAGCAGCTCGGCACGCAGGCGCTGTCGATCGCCAACCAGGCGTCGCAGAGCCTGCTCAGCCTGTTCAAGTGAGGTCCCGGCGAGTGCGGCGCCAAACGCGGGCTGCGCTTGCGCGCGGCACTCGCCTGGATAAGGAGGCTTGCCTTGAGCGGACTGGTTCTTGAATTGCGCCAGGGTGAGGTGATGATCATCAACGGCGCGCCGATCCGCTTCCGCAGCAAGGCGCGGGTGGAGCTTACCGCCCATGCCCGCTTCCTGTTCGGCAAGCAGGTCATGGCGCCGGAGCAATGCGACTCCCCGGCGCGGCGCATCTACTTCGCGTTCCAGCTCGCCTATGTCGGCGAGGTGGAGGAGCGGGAGCGGGGGCTGTCGTCGGCGCGCACGCTGGTGGCCGCGTTCAAGGCGGCCACCACCTCGCCGCTGGCGCGCGACATCCTGGACCACGCCATCGCCGCCGCCGAGAACGACGATTGCTACCAGGCGCTGAAGCTGGCCCGGCGCATCATCCGCCACGAGGACTCGATCCTTGGCCGCGAGAGCGCGGACGCTCCTGGCTGCCCAACGCCCACGGCGCATCATCCCATGCAAGGTCAAGCGACATGCTGAACGCACGCCACGCCGCACGCGCCTACGAGACCAATTCGGGATTCCGCAGCACCCGCGCGCAGGAAGCCGAGATATTCCGTCACGCCAACGCCGGCCTGCGCCGCGCCCGTGCGGGATCGCCGCTGATGCGGGTGCGGGCGCTGGCGGACAACGAGCGGCTGTGGACGATGGTGGTGGGGCTGGTGCGCGACCCCGCCAACGCGCTGCCGCCGCCGCTGCTGGCGGGGATCGCCTCGGTGGGCCTGGCCGTGTTGCGCGACATGCAGTTGCCATCGCCTGACTTCGAGTTCCTGATATCGGTGAACGAGGACATCGCCGCCGGCCTGTCGGCCAGTGCGCCCGCCAGCCAGCCGGCGTCGGCCGACGGGGCATGACGGGCGGCCCGGTGTGAGCGGCTCGCCAGTGTGAGCGGCTCAATCGACTACTCCGTCCTGTTCGCCCCGGCCGCCACCGACTCCACCTCGTTGCTGTCGATCCTGGCCGGAGGCGGCGCCACTGGCGGTGGTGGCGCCAATGCGCTGGCGGCGTTGAGCCAAGCCGAGAAGAACGAGACCAAGGATGTCGGCATCGTGGCGCAGCAGCCACAGGTCGCCCGGCTGCTCGCCACCTTCACCGCCGCCGTGAGCGCCGCCAAGACACCCACCGATTTGCTGAACAACCCGCAGGTGCTCGACGTCCTGCTCACCGCCAACGGCCTGGGCGACCAGACCGCCTACACGGCGCTGGCGCGCAAGGCGCTGCTGTCGGACACCGGGGTCGCCACCAGCGT
>JAYTQW010000010.1:0-3974 GCA_043746535.1 Rhodospirillales bacterium | reverse complement strand
TGCCTGCCATACGACCGCGTCTCGCCCAACCCGCAGATCGTCAGCGAGCGCATCGCCACCCTGGCCGCGTTGCTGGAGCCGGCCGGACAGCCGCGCATCGTGCTGACCACGGTGAACGCGCTGGTGCAGCGCGTCGCCCCGCGCCACGTCTTCCACGGCAGCAGCCGCGTGCTGGCCACCAACGGCACGCTGCAACCGGAAGAGCTGGCGCGGTTCCTCGAGGCGAACGGCTATGGGCGCACCGGCACGGTGATGGAGCCGGGCGAGTACGCCATCCGTGGCGGCATCCTCGACCTGTTCGCCGCCGGCGAGCCGGAGCCGGTGCGGATCGACCTGTTCGGCGACACCATCGAGAGCATCCGCCGGTTCGACCCGACCACCCAGCGCAGCGCCGCCAGGGTGGACCGCCTGCTGCTGCGCCCGGTCAGCGAGGTGTTCCTCGACCCGCCCAGCATCACCCGGTTCCGCACCTCGTGGCGCGAGCTGTTCCCCACCGATGCCACCCGCGACGCGATGTACCAGTCGATCTCCGACGGCCGCAAGCATCCCGGCATGGAGCACTACGTGCCGTTGTTCCATGAGGGCATGGAGACGCTGGTCGACTACCTGGGCCGCAACGCCGCCGTCAGCCTGGACCACCAGGCCGAGGAGGTGCTGGCCTCGCGCCTCGAGATGATCGCCGATCATTTCGCCGCGCGGAAGATGGCGCCGCGCGATGGCGAGACGCCGTACCGCCCGCTGCCGCCCGACCGGCTGTACCTGGATCGCCCGCAATGGGACGCCATGCTGGGGCGCGGGCCGCTGTTCGTCTTCTCGCCGTTCGCGATGCCGGATGGGGCGGTCGGCATCGACGGCGGCGGCCGCCCGGCGCCGGTGCTGGCGCACAGCGCCGGCGTCAACGTGTTCGACCAGTACACGCCGCTGGTGGACCGCTGGCTGGGCGAGGGCAGGCGGGTCGTGGTCGCCGCCTGGTCGCGCGGCTCCCGCGAGCGCATCGGGCACCTGTTGCGCGAGAACCGGGTCCGCGCCGAGCCGGTGGAGACGCTGGCGGCGCTGGATGCCCTGCCGCGCGGCGTCGCCGGGCTGGTGACGCTGGGGCTGGAGCGCGGCTTCGTCGCCGAGCGGCTGGTGGTCACCTCGGAGCAGGATCTGCTCGGCGAGCGCATCAGCCGGCCGCCGCGCCGCAAGAAGCGCGCCGACCAGTTCATCGCCGAGGCCACCGAGATTGCCGAGGGCGATCTGGTGGTCCACGCCGACCACGGCATCGGCCGCTACGACGGGCTGGTGACGCTGGACGTGCTCGGTGCGCCGCATGACTGCCTGCGCCTGTTGTACGATGGCAACGACAAGCTGTTCCTGCCGGTCGAGAACATCGAGATGCTGTCGCGCTTCGGCAGCGAGACGGCGGGCATCGGGCTGGACAAGCTCGGCGGCGCCAGTTGGCAGAACCGCAAGGCGCGGATGAAGCAGCGGGTCCGCGACATGGCGGGCGAGCTGATCCGCACCGCCGCCGCCCGCCGCATGCGCGAGGCCGAGACGATGGCGCCGGCGGAGGGCACCTGGGACGAGTTCTGCGCCCGCTTCCCGTTCGCCGAGACCGACGACCAGGCCCGCGCCATCGCCGACGTGCTGGAGGACCTGGCCGCCGGCCGCCCGATGGACCGGCTGATCTGCGGCGATGTCGGCTTCGGCAAGACCGAGGTGGCGCTGCGGGCCGCGTTCGTCGCCGCCATGTCGGGCAGCCAGGTGGCGGTCGTGGTGCCGACCACGCTGCTGTCGCGCCAGCACTTCCGCACCTTCACCGCCCGGTTCGAGGGGCTGGGCGTCAAGATCGGCCAGCTTTCGCGCATGGTGACGGCTAAGGAGGCGAACGAGGTGCGCGCCGGCATCGCCGACGGCAGCGTCAACATCGTCATCGGCACCCACGCGCTGCTGGCCAAGGGCATCGCCTTCGCCGACCTGGCGCTGGTGATCGTCGACGAGGAGCAGCATTTCGGCGTCGCCCACAAGGAGCGGCTGAAGTCGCTGAAGACCGACGTGCATGTGCTGACGCTGACCGCGACACCGATCCCGCGCACGCTGCAACTGGCGCTGACCGGGGTGCGCGAGATGAGCATCATCGCAACACCGCCGGTCGATCGCCTGGTCACCCGCACCTTCATCATGCCGTTCGACGCCGTGGTGATCCGCGAGGCGTTGCAGCGCGAGCGGTTCCGTGGCGGCCAGGTGTTCTGCGTGGTGCCGCGCATCGAGGACCTGAACCGCATGGCCGAGCGGCTGGCGGAGATCGTGCCGGAGGCGCGCATGGTGCAGGCGCACGGGCGGCTGGCCCCCACCGAGCTGGAACGGGTGATGACCGAGTTCGGCGACGGCAAATACGACATCCTGCTGTCCACCAACATCGTCGAGAGCGGCCTGGACATGCCGGCGGTGAACACGCTGGTGATCTACCGCGCCGACATGTTCGGCCTCGGCCAGCTCTATCAGCTTCGTGGCCGGGTCGGACGCGGCAAGCAGCGCGGCTACGCCTACCTGACCTGGCCGCAGTCGCACCGGCTGTCGGCGGCGTAGAAGCGCCTTCACGTCATGCAGACGCTGGACAGCCTGGGCGCCGGCTTCACCCTGGCCTCGCACGACCTCGACATCCGTGGCGCCGGCAACCTGCTCGGCGACGAGCAGTCGGGCCACATCCGCGAGGTCGGCATCGAGCTGTACCAGCAGATGCTGGAGGACGCGGTGGCGGAAATGCGCGCCGAGAAAGGCCGCCGCCGCAACGACGACCGCGACTGGACGCCCAATATCGGCCTTGGCCTGCCGGTGCTGATCCCCGAAGCGTATGTGCGCGAGTTGCCGGTCCGGCTCGGCCTGTACCGCCGCATCGGCGCGCTGACCTCGGACGCCGAGACCGAGGCGATGGCGGCCGAACTGGTCGACCGCTTCGGCCGCCTGCCGGAGGAGGTCGAGAACCTGTTGCAGGTGGTGACGCTGAAGCGGCTGTGCCGGGAGGCGGGGGTCGAGAAGCTGGAGGCCGGGCCGAAGGGCATGGTGCTCAGCTTCCGGGGCAACAAGTTCCGCAACCCGGCTGGGCTGGTGAACTGGATCCAGAGCAAGGGCGGCCTGATCCGCCTGCGCCCCGACCACAAGCTGGCGATCGTGCGCGAGATGAACCTGGCCGAACGCATGAAGCTGGCGCGCGACGTGGCCGCCAACCTGAACCGTCTGGTGCAGCAGGCGAAGGCGGCCTGATCGCCGGTGTCGGGACGCTGGCGTTGCGACTGGTTGGAAAGGCCAGGCAAGCGGTTCTTTTTGCAAAAAGAACCAAAAATCTTTCACCAGTTGGGCGTGGGGGTTGTCCACGCGGCAGTGAATACGTTCTTATATCGTAACGTTATGGGCGTGCGAAAGTCTGCTCATGCAAGCAGCGTTTTTAACACGGACTGGTAGGATCGCGCGCGACGCCTGGGCGGTGGCCGCGAAGGGGCTGGCGGTTGTGGCTGCGGTGTGGGCGATGGTGTTGCAGGCGATTCCGACGCGAGCAGCGCCACGGCGGGCGATGGCGGCGGGTCCGGCGGGGCGAACAGCGCCCGCGGGAATTCCGGCCCGGCCTCGATGCCCAGCATGCGGCACAGCGGGCGCAGGATGCGCCCTGCCTGCGGTGCCGTCGCCAGCAGGGAGGCCATCTCCGGGTCGGCCAGCAGGTGGCGCACCTGCCCGCCCAGCGCCGCTGTGTTCGGGGCGAAGTCGATCAGCCAGGCGAAGCCGCGCGGCAGGCCAGGGGGCCGCGGGTGCCGCGTCTCGGGTGCTGCGCGCGGCCTCGTCGCTCTCGGTGCAACGGCCGGCTTGCCGGCCTGCACCCGCGCCGCCAGGGCGGCGAAGCGGTGCGCGAGGCGGTTCAGGTAGGGCCACACCAGCCACGCCACGGCCACCGCCGCGCGGTCGCGCGCCGCGTGGGCGGCGATGGCCGCGCGCAGGGC
>JAYTQW010000009.1:0-4016 GCA_043746535.1 Rhodospirillales bacterium | reverse complement strand
GCGGCCGCGGGCACCGAAACCACGCTCGGCAGAACCATGGGCGTGCTGGCCGTGGCGCTGGCGGCGGTCAATGTGTTCGGTGGTTTCCTGGTCACGCGCCGCATGCTGGAGATGTTCAAGAAGAAAGAGAAAAAAGCCGCGCCGGCAGGAGACAAGGCATGAGCATGAACGTCGTCACGCTGCTGTATCTGGTAGCCAGCGTCTTCTTCATTCAGGCCCTCAAGGGACTGAGTCATCCCACCACGTCGATCCGCGGCAATGTGTTCGGCATGGCCGGCATGGCCATCGCGGTGGTCACCACCGCCGCCCTCATCGTCGAGCTGGCACATGGCCATGCACTCGGACTGGGCTGGGTGCTGCTGGGGCTGCTCATCGGCGGCACGGGAGGCACCATCGCGGCCAAGCGCGTCGAGATGACCAAGATGCCCGAGCTGGTCGCCTTCATGCACAGCATGATCGGCCTGGCTGCGGTGTTCATTGCCGTGGCCGCGGTGGCCGAGCCCTGGGCCTTCGGCATCTCGGGCCACGGCGAAGCGATTCCGGGCGGCAACCGCATCGAACTCGCGCTCGGCGCCTTCATCGGCGCGGTCACGTTCACGGGGTCGATCATTGCGTTCGGCAAGCTGTCGGGCAAATACAAGTTCCGCCTGTTCCAGGGCGCGCCGGTGCAGTTCAAGGGCCAGCACATCCTGAACCTGCTGCTCGGGCTGGCGGCGATCTTCTTCGTCTACGGTTTCTGGGATTCGCAGAGCTGGATCGACATCTGCCTGGTCATCGCGCTCGGCTTCACGCTCGGCGTGATGTTGATCATCCCGATCGGCGGCGCCGACATGCCGGTGGTGGTGTCGATGCTGAACAGCTACTCCGGCTGGGCGGCCTGTGGTATCGGCTTTACCATCCAGAACCTGGCGCTGATCATCACCGGGGCGCTGGTCGGAGCGTCGGGCGCGATCCTGTCCTACATCATGTGCAAGGGCATGAACCGCAGCATCTTCAACGTGCTGCTTGGTGGTTTCGGCACCGGCACAGCGGCGTCGACCGTTGCCGTCGGTGGCGTCGACCGCACGGTGAAATCGGGCAATGCCGAGGACGCGGCCTTCATCCTGAGGAACGCCAGCAAGGTCATCATCGTGCCCGGCTACGGCATGGCGGTGGCGCAGGCGCAGCACGCGGTGCGCGAGATGACCGACACGCTGAAGAAGGAGGGCGTGGTGGTGAAGTTCGCCATCCACCCGGTCGCTGGCCGTATGCCTGGGCACATGAACGTGCTGCTGGCCGAGGCCAATGTACCGTACGACGAGGTGTTCGAGCTGGAGGAGATCAACAACGAGTTCAGCACCGCCGACGTGGCCTATGTGATCGGCGCCAACGACGTGACCAACCCGGCGGCGAAGAACGACCCCAGTTCGGCGATCTACGGCATGCCCATCCTGGACGTGGACCGTGCCGGTACCGTGCTGTTCATCAAGCGCTCGATGGCGTCGGGTTATGCCGGGGTGGAGAACGAGTTGTTCTTCCGCCCGAATACGATGATGCTGTTCGGCGACGCGAAGAAGATGACCGAGGAGATCGTGAAGGCGTTGGCTTGAGGCACATGGTCCGCAGAAATCCTACGTAAATGCTTCAATCCGCCGCGTCCGTAGAGTTCGACCAACTGCTCGAACAGATCGGCGACGGCGTGCCCGACGGCGAGCAGTATCAGCGCATGTCCGGCCTGATCCTGGACTTCCCGGAGTCGCGGCGGCTGGCGCGGATGGACCCGTTCAAGCCCGGCTACAAGGCGGCGGCGATGGAGTTGTATCTCTTGCTGCGTGGGCGGGCCGAGCAGGGCTATGAGGCCGCGCGCGACGAGGCGCCGGCCGGGCAGTTGCCGGGCAACCTTTGGACCGGCCTGATCCCCTGGTCGTTCCGAGACGCCCGGATGGTCTCGGAGCATCTGTATGCGTGGGGCCACATCCTGGCCCACCTGAACCTGCCGGCGGGCGGCTCGCTGCTCGAATACGGACCGGGCAGCGGGCAACTCCTGCTGATGGCGGCGCGCATGGGCTACAGCGCCTTCGGGGTCGACATCGACGAGGTGGCATTGGCGGGCATCCGCGCGCAGACGGCGCATCTGGCGCTGGACGTGCGGACGGAGCGGGCCGAGTTCGGGCGCGGCTTCGACGGTCAGACGTTCGACACCATCCTGTTCTACGAGGCGTTCCACCATGCGTTTCATTTCGACGTGCTGCTGGCCGCCCTGCACACGCGGCTAAACCCCGGTGGGCGCATCGTGCTGTGCGGCGAGCCGGTGGTGGCGGCGGTCAGCGACGGCGTGCCGTATCCGTGGGGGCCGCGCCTGGATGCGCTGTCTGTGTTCTGCATGCGGCGCTTCGGCTGGATGGAGTTGGGTTTCACCCATGACTTCCTGATGCGGATCGCGCAGGCGACCGGCTGGACCGCGACGTTCCATCCGTATCCGAACTGCGGGCGCGCGGCGATCTATGTGCTGGAACCCACACAGCCGCGGGATGCCGCCACGCCGCCGCCCGAGGACTCGCGCGTGCGCGAACAGATGCTGCTACTGCAACGCGAGCTGGCGGCGATGCGCTCGTCGACCTCCTGGCGCGTCACCGGGCCGCTGCGCGCGGCGAAGGGCGCGCTCGACCGGCTGCGCCGATAGCGGGCATTTGCATGGCGATGGCAGGCAGGTAGTCTGAACGCCGGGTTTGCGTCGGCCGGAGGCTGCGGATGCGCGAGGAAATACACCTGCTGTTGGGCCACGAGCCGCGCGTCATCGCCGGTGTGGCGCCGACCACGACGGTGCTGGAGTGGCTACGCACGCGCGAATACGCCTGCGGCACCAAGGAAGGCTGCGCGGAGGGCGATTGCGGCGCCTGTACGGTGGCCCTCGGCGAGCCAGACGGCGTGGGCGGCGTGCGTTACCGGCCGGTCAATGCCTGCATCCTGTTAGTGCCGGCGCTGGATGGGCGGCAGTTGCTCACTGTCGAGCACATGCGCGCGGCGGATGGCGCGCTGCATCCGGTGCAGCGGGCGCTGGTGGAGCGCCACGGCTCGCAATGCGGCTTCTGCACGCCGGGGTTCGTGATGTCGCTGTTCGCGCAGTACCACTCCGGGCGCGGCGCGGCGCGGGGCGAGATCAACGAGGCGCTGGCCGGCAATCTGTGCCGCTGCACCGGCTACCGCCCGATCGCCGACGCCGCAGCCGACTCCTGCGCGGCCCCGGCTGGCGACCAGTTCTCCGCCACCGCCGCCGCAACCGCCGCGCGCCTGGCAGCACTTCCGGCGACACCGCTCGACATCGGCCATGCCGAGGGCCGTTACCTCGCACCGCGCACCCTGGCCGAACTCGGCGCGTTGTATGCCGCCCATCCGACCGCGACGCTGGTGGCCGGCGCCACCGATGTCGGGCTTTGGGTGACCAAGGAGCGGCGGGCGATGCCGCTGGTGATCGGGCTGGACCGGGTTGCCGGCCTGTCCGACATTGCGGTGACGGATACGGCGCTGCGGATCGGCGCCGGCGCGCTGTATGAGGACGCGCTCGCGATACTGGCGGCAGATTGGCCGGAACTGGGCGTCATGCTGCGCCGGCTCGGCTCGCGCCAGATACGCAATCGCGGCACCATCGGCGGCAATCTCGGCACCGCCTCGCCGATCGGCGACATGGCTCCGGCGTTGCTGGCGCTGGATGCCACCTTGACGCTGCGCCATGGCGACACGGAGCGCGCGTTGCCGCTGCGGGAGTTCTTCCTCGGCTATCGCCGCACCGCGCTGCTTCCGGGCGAGTTCATCGCCAGCATCGCCGTGCCGCGTCCGGCGGCGGGCGAGACGCTGCGCGTGTATAAGGTCTCGAAGCGGTTCGAGGAGGACATCTCCGCCGTCTGTACCGCGTTCTGGCTGCGCGTCGAGGACGGGACGGTGCGCGACCTGCGCGTGGCGTTCGGCGGCATGGCGGCCACCCCGTTGCGGGTGCCGGGGGTCGAGGCGGCGCTGATCGGCCAGTCATGGACGCGCGA
>JAYTQW010000008.1:0-13072 GCA_043746535.1 Rhodospirillales bacterium | reverse complement strand
GCGCTTGCGCCTACTGCATCTTGGACGTTTCCTCCCTAAACTTGGCGGTGCCTCACGGGGCACCGCCTTTTTTTTGCTCCAGCATCGCCGGCGCCAGGGCGGCCAGCCGCTCGATCAGCGAGGTCATTGCCGCCTGGGTGCGGGCAAACTGCCGCGACGGCGCGATCAACGCCTCGTCCATGTAGAGATGCCGCGACAGCTCGATCTGCAGCGCATGCACGTCCTCACGCGGGCGGCCGTAATGGCGGGTGATGTAGCCGCCGGCATAGGGGTCGTTGCGCCGCACCGCATAGCCCAGGTCGCGCAGCGCCTGTTCGGTGGCGCGGGTGACGCCCGGCGCGCAGGCGGTGGCGTGGGCATCGCCCAGCACCGCGTCGGCAAGCGCGCGGCCCTGCTGGCTGCCGGCCGGCATGGAGTGGCAGTCGATCACCAGGCAGGCGCCGAACTGGTCCAGCGTGGCGCCGATAAGGGCCCGCAGCGCGTCGTGGAACGGCTGCCACAGCGTCTCCATGCGCTGCTGCGCCTCCGCGAAGGACAGCTTGCGGCGGTAGATCGCCTCGCCCGCGCCGACCACGCGGGCGATGGTGCCGAGGCCGGCGCCGACGCGGGCAGAGGTGGTGTTGACCCAGGGCGGCAGCGCGTCGTCGAACATCGCCGGGTCCAGCTCCCATTTCTCCCGGTTGGCGTCGCAGAACGCGCGCGGGAAGCGGGCCGCGAGCAGCGGCGCCCCGAGCCGGGGGGCGGCTCTGAACAACTCGTCGACGAAGCTGTCCTCGCTGCGGCGCAGGGCCATGGCGTCGAGCCGCGCGCTGTGCAGGAACTCGGTCGAGTACGACCGGCCGGAATGGGCCGACACGAACACCAGCGGCGCGGTCTGCGCCGGCGGCTCGTCCAAGGTGAACGGCAGCGCGAACGGCATCGGATCGGTCGGCGCGGCGGCGTTGATCGGCATATCCATGGCGTGCATTCAACCCGGCAAACCGCGCCCCGGCAATGCGGCAAGGCGCGGGCGCCGGATCAAGATGTTGCGGAACGGGGACTTGCGACGCCGCCGGCCAGACGATAGACAGCAACGACATGGACGAGCGCGTAGCTCAGCGGTAGAGCACTACCTTGACACGGTAGGGGTCACAGGTTCAATCCCTGTCGTGCTCACCATGCCGTCCGGCAGCGCCGGGCTGGTCTCATAGACCGGCGAACAGCGCCGTCGACAGGTAGCGCTCCGCGAAACTCGGCACGATGCAGACGATCAGCTTACCGGCATGGGCCGGGTCGCTGGCGACGGCGATGGCGGCGTGCAGCGCGGCCCCGGACGAAATGCCGACCGGCAACCCCTCCACCATGGCGCAGCGCCGTGCCGCCGCGATGCCCTCGCGCTCGCTGACGCGGATGATGCCGTCCATCAGCGCCATGTCGAGGTTGACCGGCAGGAAGCCCGGCCCGATCCCCTGCAACCCGTGCGGTCCCGGCTCGTCGCCGGACAACACGGCGCTCTCCGCAGGTTCCACCACCAGCACCCGCATCCCCGGCCTGCGGGGCTTCAGCGCGCGGGCGATGCCGGTCAGCGTGCCGCCGGTCCCGGCGCCCCCGACCACGATGTCGACGCGCCCCTCGGTGTCGAGCCAGATCTCCTCGGCGGTGGTCGCGGCGTGGATGGCCGGGTTGGCCGGGTTGTCGAACTGGCGCGGCATCCAGGCGCCCGGGGTGGCGGCCAGCAACGCCTCGGCCCGCGCGATGGCGCCCGCCATGCCGGATTTCGACGGCGTCAGTTGCACCTCCGCCCCCATCAGCCGCAGCATCTTGCGCCGTTCGATGGAGGCGCCCTCGGGCATGGTCACCACCAGCTTGTAGCCGCGCGCGGCGGCGACGAAGCCCAGCGCGATCCCGGTGTTGCCGCTGGTCGGCTCGATCAGCGTGGACTGTCCGGGGATGATGAGGCCGTCCGCCTCCGCCTGCGCCACCATCGCCAGGCCGATGCGGTCCTTCACCGAGCCGAGCGGGTTGAAGAACTCCAGCTTGAGCGCCAGGTCGCCGACCAATCCCTCGGCGGCGGACAGGCGCGGCACCCGGACCAGCGGCGTGCCGCCGACCAGATCGAGCACGCTGTCATAGATCCGGCGATGCGCGCGCACCGGCATGGCGATCGGCGAGGGTGTATAATTGTCCATCGAGACACTCCGAGGCAGGTATCCGGCTGATATGGGCGTGCTTAACACATTTCCGGCGTGTAGATTGCCGGCAACGGAACCGGGCAGGGGATCGACCGACATGCTGATGCGCAGGGACCGCGCCATGGTCGGGGTCACGATCATGCTCGACGTGGCGTTCCACGGCGGCCGCGCGGCGACGGTGAGCGCCGCCGACATCGCGGAACGGCTCGGCATGGCGCGGCGCGGCATGGAGCCGCTGTTGCAGGCGTTGTCGCGCGGCGGCCTGCTGGAAAGCGTGCGTGGCCCGCGCGGCGGCTACCGGCTCGGCCGTCCGCGCCGCGACATCCGGGTCAGCGACATCGTGACGGTCGCCTGCACCGAGGAGGCCCAGGCGTCCGATGGTCCGGGCGGGCGGTTGCAGACCGCGGTGGTCGACCGGCTCTGGGCCGATCTCGACGCGCAACTGATCGCGACGCTGGCGGCGTTGACGCTGGACGACCTGATGCGGCGGGCGGCGGCGGCGGGGATGCGGCGGCCGGCGGCGGAGCCGATCAGCTTCGCGATCTAAGCCGAACCACGACGCCGGTTCGCGGGTTCGCCCAGCACCGGGTGCCACTTCGCCAAGCTGCCACGTTGGCTACGTTTTCCGACACGGACGGGCGCTGCTGATCACCAACCACACTGAGCGCAACCATGTTACACTTTACATGCCAACTGCGTTATTGCATACACGTAATAGTGACGTATTTGCCAGGTCGGCATACCTGTCACACCTGACACTTGCTCCGTCACGACGGGACACTGCGGGCCGGGCGCTTGGATTAACGTGTAGGGCGAAATCGAATGAACAAAGTCAAATCAAACGCCGCATCCATCGTCCTGGTGTTCGTGCTCGCAACGGCGGCGGCGGTCCCGGCCAGGGCCCAGGATCATTCCACCCGGATCTTTTCTGCGGCTTCGGGGCCAGACAAATGCATGGGCGTCAAGGAAGTCGATCTCAGGCACCCGTTCATGGCACCCTGTGCCGGCTATGCGGCTCAATTCTGGATGGTCGGGCCGCCCAACAAACTCGGGTTTGTACGGTTCAAAAGCAAGCGCACCGGGTCTGACGTCTGCCTGGGCGTTGCCGCAGCCAACCCCAGCACCCTGATCATGGCACCGTGCGCGAGTGTGAAGAATCAGCAGTGGATGCTGACGCCGACCGCCCAGCCTCATACCTACACCGTCACCAGCCAGCTCTCCGGGCCGGGCGTCTGCTTGGGTATCCGCTCGAATACGGGGAACGCCGAACTGGATATGAACGCCTGCCACAACTATCCCGGCCAAGTCTGGACGATAACGCTCTGACTTCTCGACAGTAGCACGCTGGCCATGGGAGGTGGAGCCCTTCGCCAGTTCGGCAAGCGACAGCTATCTCAAGCCTTATCCGCCAATCTCGAACGGTAACGCCGCCCGGCGCAGGAACGGCAGGGCGCGCGTGACCGGATCGCCCGAGGTCTCATGGCGGTCGAGCATCGCTCTCCAGACGGCGACATCGGCACTCTCCGGCAACGCGACCGAGGTGATGCCGCAGCGTAGCAGCGCCACGTACTGATCTGGCAGGACGTGGCCGCTGGCGCGGAGGTCGCCGGCAAAGCCGTGCTGTTCGCGCAACGCGCGGGCCGCCGAAAACCCGCGCCCGTCCTTGAACACCGGGAACGGCAGCTCGATCAGGCTGACGCGGCCGAGCAGTGGCAGCAACGGCGCGATGTCGCCGCCGGGCGGCAGCGCCACACCCAGCGCGCCACCCAGCGCCACGGGGCGCAAGCCGGGTTCCGCCTGGAGCCGGGCAAGGCTCACGATGACCGCGCCCGATGCAGGCGGGCTGGCGTCGTCGTCCAGCCGCACCCAGCGGTCGGCGACGGCGTGGCCGGTGTTATCCAGCGTGAGCACGGCCGATCTCCTTGAACGGGGCGACGCCGACGCGGCGGAAGGTTTGGAGGAACGTCTCGCCCGGCGCGCGGATGTCGACATAGGTCATGGCGATGGCCTCGACGATGTCGACCGCCACATCCGCCGGCACTGCCTTTCCGATCAGCGTGCCAAGGGCGGCGCTCTCGCTGGCCGAGCCGCCGACGGTGATCTGGTACGCCTCGCTGCCGTGCTTGTCGACGCCGAGGATGCCGATATGGCCGACATGGTGGTGCGCGCAGGCGTTGATGCAGCCGGAGATGTTGATGTGCAGCGTGCCGATCCGGTGCTGCCGGTCGAGGTCGGCGAACCGCTCGCTGATGCGCTGTGCCAGCGGGATCGCGCGGGCGTTGGCGAGGTCGCAGTAGTCGAGGCCGGGGCAGGCGATGATGTCGGTGATGAGGCCGTTGTTCGGCGCGTCCAGCCCGATCGCGCCCAGCGCCTGCCACACCGCGTACAAATCGTCCTGCCGCACATGCGCCAGCACCAGGTTCTGCTCGTGCGCCACGCGGATCTCGCCGAACGAGTAGCGGTCGGCGAGGTCGGCGATGGCGTCCATCTGCTCGGCGCTGGCGTCGCCGGGAATGCCGCCGGTGGGCTTCAGCGTGATGACGGCGCAGATGTAGCCCGGCTGGCGATGCGGCTGCGTGTTGCGGCTGGCCCAGCGGGCGAAGGCGGGGTCGCGCTGGCGCGCGGCGATGTAGGCCACCGAACTGGCTGGCAGCGACTCCCACGCCGGGGCGCCGAAGCGGGCGTGGATCGCCTCCACCACCGCGTGGTCGAGGCGGAAGCGGTCGCGCGGCATGGCGGCGAACTCCGCCTCCACCAACTCGGTGAAGCGGGCCGCGCCGAGGGTCTGCACCAGGATCTTGATTCGCGCCTTGTAGATGTTGTCGCGCCGGCCCATCGCGTTGTACACGCGCAGGATCGCCTCCATGTAGGCGAGGAAATCCGGCTCCGGCAGCCAGTCGCGCACGCACACGCCGATCACTGGGGTGCGGCCCAGGCCGCCGCCGACATGGACCTCGAAGCCGGTCTCGCCGGCCGCGTTGCGCTTGGCGATGACGCCGATGTCGTGCAGGCGGCAGGCGGCGCGGTCGCTGGGCGCCCCGGTGATGGCGAACTTGAACTTGCGCGGCAGGAAGGAGAACTCAGGGTGCTCGGTCGACCACTGGCGCAGGATTTCGGCGTACACGCGCGGGTCCACCACCTCGTCGGCGGCGGCCCCCGCGTACTGGTCGGTGGTGACGTTGCGGATGCAGTTGCCGCTGGTCTGGATGGCGTGCAGGTCCGACTGCGCCAGTTCGGCCAGGATGTCCGGGGTGTCGGACAGCCGGATCCAGTTGAACTGGATGTTCTGGCGGGTGGTGAAATGGCCGTAGCCCCGGTCATAGACGCGCGCTATGCGGGCGAAGCGGCGCATCTGGCCGGATGCCAGCACCCCGTACGGCACCGCGCAGCGCAGCATGTAGCCGTGGAGCTGGAGATACAGGCCGTTCATCAGCCGCAGCGGCTTGAACTCGTCCTCGGTCAGCTTGCCGGCGATGCGCCGCGCCACCTGGTCGCGGAACTCCGCCACCCGCACCGCCAGGAAGTCGCGGTCGCCGTCGTCGTAGTGGTAGATGCCGGCCTGCCCGGCAAGGGTCGTTGGCCGGATGCCGGCCTCGATCACGTCCATGTCCCGTCTCCGCCGGCCGTGCCGACCCGTGAGTGCATTAAGCCGTAGGCGCGCGTGAGTGCATCAAGCCGCCGGCGCGTGCGCGGCCTGGATGCCGAGGTCCAGGCGGACGCTCGGGCCACGCGAGCGGATGGTCTCGCGCACGCTGGCCGGCACCGGCGTCCGGTCCCGCAGGGTAACTTCCGTCTGATACACGCCGACGACCAACCGAGCCGCCACGTCGGACATGGCCACGGCCAGCGCGGCGACGACGGCATCCGCGTCAAACACCGCCGCGCGCTGGATTTGCGTGGTCCACTGATCCTCCGCCGCTCGCCACACCACGATGCCGTCACTCAGGCGATTGGCGGTAACGACGAAATCGGGCATGGATAGGTAGGGCCTATGCGATATGTACGACAGTGTCTGGTGAATTAGTCAGGATCACCGTATAATTCGGTAATTACGGACTACCCAGGGCGATTGCAAGCCACTGGGTTGAACAGCAACGGTACGCTGTCACCGAACCTTCATAAAACTGCAATATGGGCTACTTCATCGCCGCGTAGAGGAAATCCGGCAGGCGCGCACGGAGTCTCATCGCACCCATTCGGGTGCCCGTCGCGCGCTTAGGAGAAAGCATGAACCTGTTCACCACGGGCCGGACCGTCGCGGTCGCGGGCCTCGCCCTGGCAGCCGCGATGTCAGCCGCCTTCCCTGCGAGCGCACAGCAGATCACAGGCGCTGGCAGTACCTTCGGCACGCCGGTGTATTCCAAGTGGGGCGAGGCCGCGAAGGCCGCCATCGGCGTCGAACTCAACTATCAGTCGATCGGTTCGGGCGCTGGCCAGAACCAGATCACCAACCGCACCGTCGATTTCGGCGCGTCGGACGCGCCGATGGACCCGGCCAAGATCGACTCGGCCAAGCTCCTGCAATTTCCCTCCGTCATGGGCGCCGTGGTGCCGATCGTGAACATCCCGGGGATCGCCGCCAACCAGATGAAGCTGACCGGCGAGCTGCTGGCCGACATCTACCTGGGCAAGATCACCAAATGGAACGATCCTCGTCTGGTCGAGGCCAATAGCGGCCTGAAGCTGCCGGCCATCGCCATAGCGCCGGTCTATCGCGCCGATGGTTCGGGCACCACCTATGTCTATACGTCGTATCTGTCCGACGTGTCGCCGGCGTGGAAGTCGGCCGTCGGCTCTGCGACCAGCGTGAAATGGGTCGTCGGCAACGGCGCCAAGGGCAACGAAGGCGTGGCGGCAACGGTTCGCCAGGTGCGCGGCGGCATCGGCTATGTCGAGTTCGCCTATGCCGAGCAGAACAAGCTGGCCACCACCCAGTTGCGCAACAAGGCCGGTCAGTTCGTGACGCCGAGCATGGCGAGCTTCCAGGCGGCCGCGTCGCATGCCGACTTCGCCGCCGTGAAGAACTTCGCGATCGACCTGAACGACGGCCAGGGCGCCGATACCTGGCCGATCATGACGGCCACCTTCATCCTGCTGCCGGTCAACCCGACCGATCCCAGCAAGAGCCTGGGCGTGATGAAGTTCTTCCAATGGTGCCTGACCAACGGCAGCGACATCGCGACCAAGCTGGACTACGTGCCGCTGCCGAAGCCGGTGGCCGACATGGTGATGGCGAGCTGGAAAGCGTCGATCAAGGCGCCGGACGGCTCGGCGGTCTATAAGTAGCAGGCTCGATAAGCAATCGGGCCCGATCCTGTCCGGGAGCAATCCCGGACAGGCCGCCGCGACGAGACGAGAACTGCGTATGGTGAGCCTGACGTGAGTGTAACCTCTCCGCGCCTGACCCAGCCGCCAATGAGCCAGCCGGCGCGCTCGTTCGGCCCGCGCCGTTCGATCGTCAACGGCGACAGCGTCTTCAGGGGTATCGCCACCGCCTCCGGCCTGCTTGTGCTCGTGCTGATGAGCGCCATCATCGTCTCGCTGTTCGTGGGCGCCCTGCCGGCGTTCCGGGCGTTCGGGCTGGGCTTCGCGGGCAATGTCGACTGGGACCCGGTCAATCATATCTTCGGCGGCGCGGTGCCGATCTATGGCACCATCGTCACCTCGGTCCTGGCGCTGACGATGGCGGTGCCGGTCGCGTTCGGCATCGCCTTCTTCCTGACCGAGCTGGCGCCCGCCTGGATGCGCCGCCCGGTCGGCACCGCGATCGAGCTGCTGGCGGCGGTGCCGTCGATCATCTATGGCATGTGGGGCTTCTTCGTCGTGGTGCCGTTCATGGCCAACACCATCGAGCCGCATGTCATCGACACACTGGACGGCGTTCCGGTGCTGGGCGCGCTGTTCCAGGGACCGCCCTTCGGCACCGGGCTGTTCACCGCCGCGCTGATCCTGGCCATCATGGTCATCCCGTTCGTCGCCGCCACCATGCGCGACGTGTTCCTGACCGTGCCGGATGTGTACAAGGAGAGTGCGTACGGCGTCGGCTGCACCACCTGGGAGGTGATGCGCTCGGTCGTGGTGCCGTACACCCGCACCTCGGTGGTCGGTGGCATCATGCTGGGGCTGGGCCGCGCCCTTGGCGAGACGATGGCGGTCACCTTCGTCATCGGCAACACCAACCGCATCACGCCGAACCTGTTCGGCTCCGGCAACACCATCGCCTCGCTGGTGGCGCTGGAGTTCGGCGAGAGCGGCAGCGGCGGCCTGAAACTGTCGTCGCTGCTGGCGCTCGGCTTCATCCTGTTCGTGATCTCGTTCGTCGTGCTGGCGGCCTCGCGGCTGATGCTGCGGCCAAGGGCGAAGACGCGATGAGCGCCACCACGATGCGCGAGGTGGGCCATGCGCGCGTCGCCACCGGGCTGGCGCGTCGCCGTCGCCTGGTGGACCGGCTGGTCAAGCTGCTTTGCCTGGTGGCGACATTGATCGGCCTGGTGTTCCTGGCGTCGATCCTGTTCACCCTGCTGCGACTGGGCATCGGCGGCCTGCGCCTGGGCGTGTTCACCACGGTCACGCTGCCGTCGGGCTCCAACGGCGGCCTGCTGAACGCCATCGTCGGCAGCCTGATCCAGACCGCCCTGGGCACGGTGATCGGCACGCCGGTCGGCATCATGGTCGGCACCTACCTGAGCGAATACGCGCGCGGCTCGTGGCTGGGGGAGGCGGTGCGCTTCGTCTCTGACGTGCTGCTGTCGGCGCCGAGCATCCTGATCGGCCTGTTCATCTACCAGTTGTTCGTGAACGGCCACGGCTACTCCGGAATCGCCGGCGCGCTGGCGCTGGCGGTGATCGTCATCCCCATCGTCGTGCGCACCACCGAGGACATGCTGCGGCTGATCCCGGTGGCGCTGCGCGAGGCGGCGGTGGCGCTGGGCGCGCCGAAATGGAAGAGCATCACGCAGGTGTGCTACCGTGCGGCGCTGGACGGGATCGCCACCGGCGTGCTGCTGGCCATCGCCCGCGTGGCCGGCGAGACGGCGCCGTTGCTGTTCACCAGCCTGGGCAACGACAACTGGTCGCTGGACCTGCTGAAGCCGATGTCGAGCCTGCCGCTCGCCATCTATAAATACGCAGGCTCGCCATCGGACGACTGGGTGCAACTGGCCTGGGTCGGCGCGCTGATCATCACGTTCGGCGTGCTGGCGCTGAACATCGCGGCACGGCTCGTGCTGCGGCCGCGCCGTTAGTCGCCGAATTGGGGACATAGGATGAACATGGACGAGTTGGACCGCACCCACCCGCTGCCGGGCCACCCGCAGAGGACGGGCGCCCTGAACATGGGGCAGATGAGCGCGCGGTCGGAGCAGGCGCTGAACCCGCCGCGTATCTCGATCCGCAACCTCGACTTCTTCTACGGCTCCAACCGGGCGCTGAAGGCCATCGACCTCGACCTGCCGGCCAGGCAGGTGACCGGGATGATCGGGCCATCGGGCTGCGGCAAGTCGACGCTGCTGCGGGTGCTGAACCGGATGTACGACCTCTATCCGGGCCAGCGCGCGACAGGCGAGGTGATGATGGACGGCAGCAATATCCTGGCCCCCGGCATGGACCTGAACCAGTTGCGCAGCCGCATCGGCATGGTGTTCCAGAAACCGACGCCGTTCCCGATGTCGATCTACGACAACGTGACCTTCGGCGTGAAGCTGCACGAGCGGCTGAGCAAGTCCGACCTCGACGAGCGGGTGGAGTGGTCGCTGACCCGTGCGGCGCTGTGGGGCGAGGTGAAGGACCGGCTGTCCTCGCCCGCCACCGGCCTGTCCGGCGGCCAGCAACAGCGGCTGTGCATCGCCCGCACCATCGCCACTAGGCCGGAGGTGATCTTGCTGGACGAGCCGACCAGCGCGCTCGACCCGATCAGCACGCTGAAGATCGAGGAGCTGATCGACGAGTTGAAGCGCGACTTCACCCTGGCCATCGTCACCCACAACATGCAGCAGGCGGCGCGGTGCGCCGATCAGGTGGCGTTCTTCTACCTGGGCGAGTTGGTCGAGGTCGGCGGGGCGGCGCACATGTTCACGGCACCGGCGCAGAAACGCACCCAGGAATACATCACCGGGCGGTTCGGCTGATGCTCTCGCACGGAAGGCGCGGCCAATGAACGAGTCAGGGCACATCGTCAAGAGCTACGAGCAGGAACTGAAGCGCCTGCACACGCTGATCAACGACATGGGCGGCATGGTCGAGCGGCAGGTGAGCCTCGCCTGTCAGGCCGTGTTGCAGAAGGACGGCGCCGCCGCCGGCATGGCGATGGAGGCCGACCCGCAGGTCGACGCCGCCGAGCGCGAGGCGGAGCAGTTCGTCATCCGCCTGCTGGCGCTGCGTCAGCCGATGGCGCAGGACCTGCGCACGATCGTCGCCAGCCTGAAGGTGATCGGCGACCTGGAACGCATCGGCGACTACGCCACCAACATCGCCAAGCGCAGCTTGGTGCTGGAGCAGTACAGCCTGCCGTTCTCGCTGGCCGGGCTGGGCCATATGGGCCGGCTGGTGCAGGAGAACCTGAAGACGGTGATCGACGCCGTCGATGCCGAGGACACCGAGCGCGCGGTGGAGGTGTGGCGTTCGGATGCGACCATCGACGAGATCTACACCGCGCTGTTCCGCGAGTTGATGACCTACATGATGGAGGACCCGCGCAACATCACGCCCTGCGCGCACCTGCTGTTCATCGCCAAGAACCTGGAGCGGATCGGCGACCACGCCACCAACATCGCCGAGACCGTCTATTACGCCGCCCGTGGCGAGCCGCTGCCGCAACTGCGCCCCAAGGACGACAGCGCGGCCTATGCCGTGGTTCGCCCGGCGATCTGACCTCCAGACCCAGCCCAGATCCAGCCCAGACCTAACAAGGACATTTCCGATGTCGATGGCGCGCACACGCGAGGACGAGCCGGCACGCGGGGCCGAAGGGTCCGCCGCCCAGTTGAAGCCGCTGGTGCTGGTGGTCGAGGACGAGGCCGCGTTGGCGACCATGCTGCGCTACAACCTCGAAAAGCAGGGTTTCCGGGTCGAGGAGGCGGCGGACGGGCAGGAGGCGCTGACCCGCATCGCCGAGACGCAGCCGGACCTGGTGCTGCTCGACTGGATGCTGCCGGTGGTGTCGGGCATCGAGGTGTGCCGCCAGATCAGGCGGCGCGCGGCCACACGCGACCTGCCGGTGATCATGGTCACCGCGCGCACCGAGGACCAGGACGCGGTGCGCGGGCTGAACACCGGGGCCGACGACTATATCACCAAGCCGTTCAACATGGAGGCGTTGCTGGCCAGGATGCGGGCGCTGCTGCGCCGCTCCAACGCGGTGCCGACCAAGGGCCGGCTGGTGTTCCATGACATTACCATGGATCTCGCCACACACCGGGTGCAGCGCAGCGCCCGCGCGGTGCATCTGGGGCCGACCGAGTTCCGCCTGCTTGAGTTCTTCATGCAGCACCCGCGCCGGGTGTTCTCGCGCGAGGAGCTGCTCGACGCGGTGTGGGGCCCGGACATCCATGTCGAGCCGCGCACCGTGGACGTGCATATCCGCCGCCTGCGCAAGTCGATCAACGGCGAGGGCGAACTGGACGTGGTCCGCACCGTGCGCGCCGCCGGCTACGCGCTGGATACCGAGCCGGTTTAGCGCCCGCCTGGCAACTCACCCGCGGGCGGCGTAGCCTGCGCAGGCGGGGGCGGGGGAAACGGGGATGTATCCAAATATCGAGTTGCTGATCGACGGCGCGTGGCGTCCGGCGGCGTCCGGCAGGACCATGGACGTGATCAACCCGGCGACCGAGGAGGTGCTGGGGCCGCTGGCGCACGCCGGCATCGACGACCTCGACGCGGCGCTGGCGGCGGCGGCGCGGGGCTTCGTGGCATGGCGACGGATCAGCGCGTTCGAGCGGTCGAAGGTCATGCGCCGGGCCGCCAGCCTGCTGCGCGAGCGGTCGGAGTCGATCGTCCGGCTGATGACCCTGGAGCAGGGCAAGCCGTTGGCGGAGGCGCGGATGGAGACGCTGGGCGCCGCCGACACCATCGACTGGCTGGCCGAGGAGGCGCGGCGCAGCTATGGCCGCATCATCCCGGCGCGCGCGGACGGCGTCGTGCAGATGGTCACCAAGGAACCCGTGGGGCCGGTGGCGGCGTTCAGCCCGTGGAACTTCCCGATCAACCAGGCGGTGCGCAAGATCGGCTCGGCGCTGGCGGCGGGATGTTCCATCATCCTGAAAGGCCCGGAGGAGACGCCAGCCAGTTGCGCGGCGATGGTGCGCGCGTTCGTGGACGCCGGCGTGCCGGCGGGCGCGATCCAGTTGGTGTTCGGCACGCCCTCGGAGATTTCCGAACACCTGATCCCGCATCCGACCATCCGCAAGATATCGTTCACCGGCTCCACCCCGGTCGGCAAGCACCTGGCGGCGCTGGCCGGCGCGCACATGAAGCGGGCGACCATGGAACTGGGCGGCCACGCCCCGGCGATCGTGTTTGACGACGCCGACCTGGACGCGGCGGCCAAGATCCTGACCATGAACAAGCTGCGCAATGCCGGGCAGGTCTGTGTCGCGCCGACCCGATTCCTGGTGCAGGAGGCGGCGTATGCGCCGTTCCTGGCGAAGTTCACCACGGCGATGCGGGCGGCGGTGGTCGGCGACGGGCTGCACGAGGCCACCACGATGGGGCCGCTGGCCAACGCGCGGCGGGTGCCCGCTATGGAGGCGTTCATCGCCGACGCGGTGCAACGTGGCGCGCGGGTCCACAGCGGCGGCAAGCGAATCGGCAACAAGGGCTATTTCTTCGAGCCGACCATCCTGGTCGACGTGCCGCTGGACGCGCGGGTGATGAACGAGGAGCCGTTCGGGCCGATCGCCATCGTG
>JAYTQW010000007.1:0-4115 GCA_043746535.1 Rhodospirillales bacterium | reverse complement strand
GGCATCTTCATGAACGCGGCCGCGGCGGTCAAACCGGGGGCCTGACATGAACCTGCTGTCGGACGGCATCGCCGGATGGGTCGAAGTCCATGCCATCCTGCCGCTGCTCTACCGCCTGGGCCTGATGCAGTGGGAGGAAATCTCCTATGGCTGGGCGCTGTTCGCCGTTTATGGCGCGTTCCAGGTGGTCGTCACTTTCGCCGTCTGCCTGCCGCTGGAGCTGTGGCGGCCGGTCGAGCATTGGCCGAGCCGCCGGGCCGTGCTGGTCGATGTCATCTACACCTTCGTCTCGCGCGTCGGCGTGCTGCCGCTGGTGACCTTCGTGCTGTTCTATGAGGCGCAGGTGGCGCTGGGCGGGTTCCTGACCGATCACGGCTACATCCCGCCGACACTGGAGGGCCTGTTCCCGTTCCTGCTCGGCCACCAGCTGATCACGTTCTTCATCTACGTGGTGATCCTCGATTTCGCCGATTACTGGCGCCACCGCTTCAGCCATGCGTTCGACTGGTGGTATGCGCTGCACGCCCTGCACCACGCGCAGCGGCAGATGACCTTCTGGTCCGACGACCGCAACCATTTGCTGGACGACATCATCTCCTTCGCCTGGTTTCTGGCGATCGGCCTCCTGATCGGCATTCCGCCGATGCAGTTCCCGCTGCTGGTGCTGCTGCTGCGGTTTCTGGAGAGCCTGTCGCACGCCAATGCGCGGCTGAATTTCGGCTGGCTCGGCGAGCGGCTGCTGATCTCGCCGCGCTTCCACCGCACCCATCACGGCGTGACGGCGGCCGGGCAACAGAGCGTGAATTACGGCGCCATCCTGCCCTGGTGGGACATGCTGTTCGGCACGTCGGAATTTCAGCGCAGCTACGTCACGACCGGCGACCCGACGGCCGAGGAGGCGCTGGCCACCGGCGGCTATCTCGCCCAGCAATGGACCGGGCTGCGCCGGCTGGTACGCACCCTGCTCGGTCTCGGGCGCGGGCAGGGAGCACCGGTCGCCTGATCGCGGCTTAACCTGACCGTGGCCTACAGCGCGGTCGTCGGCGCGGCCCCCGCGGCATGGGCGATGCAGGCCTGCATCAGGTCGTAGCCCACCAGGTTCCAGCTGGTGATGCCGCCCACCATGATGACCTGCACCATACCCTCGGCCAGCTCCGGCAGGGTCAGCCCGAGCTTCATCGCGGCGACGGCGTGGTTGATGGCGCCGTATTTGTCGCCGTGCAGGGTGTCGAGCACGGCGAAGATCAGCTCCTTGGTCTTGAGGTCGAGCGCCCCGGCCGGCCGGTCCTGCATCACCGCGTTGCGCATCAGGCCATAGCCGGCGAAGGCGCCGGGGGCGTGTTCGTGCAGCAGCTTGAAGCGATCGGGGAAGCGGCCGAACGTGGCCATGAAGCTGTCGATGCCGGCCTGGGCGGCTTCAGCCACCAGGCTGTCTTTCGTCTCGGTCATGCGGTCATCCATGGGGGTGTGGGCAGGTTCTTGCTGCGCAGGAACGCCGGGTTGAAGAGCTTGGACTGATAGCGCGCGCCACCATCGCACAGAATGGTCACGATGGTGTGGCCGGGGCCCATCTGCCGGGCGACGCGGATGGCCGCGGCGACGTTGATGCCGGCCGAGCCGCCGACCGACAGCCCCTCATGGATCAACAGGTCGTAAACCTGCTCCAGCGCCTCGGCGTCCGGGATGCGCTCGGCGTCGTCGATCGGGGCGCCCTCGAGGTTAGCGGGGACGCGGCCCTGGCCGATCCCCTCGGTGATCGAGGAGCCTGTCACCGTCAAATCCCCATTTTTCACCCAGCCGTACAACCCGCTGCCGTCGGGATCGGCCAGGACGATACGGACGTTCGGGTTCTTCTCCTTCAACGCCAATGCGACCCCAGCCAGCGTACCCCCCGTACCGCAGGCGCAGGTAAAGGCGTCGATCTTGCCGCCGGTCTGCTGCCAGATCTCGGCCCCGGTGGACACGCGGTGACCCTCCCGATTGGCAAGATTGTCGAATTGGTTGGCCCAAACGGCGCCCATCTCCTCCGCCAGACGGCGGGAATAGTGCACGTAGTTGCCCGGGTCGCGGTAGGGTTTGGCTGGCACCAATCGCAGATCGGCGCCGATCATCCGGAGGAAGTCGATCTTCTCTTTGCTTTGGGTCTCCGGCATCACGATGACGCATTTGTAGCCGAGCGCGTTGCCGACCAGGGTCAGGCCGATGCCGGTATTGCCCGCAGTGCCCTCGACCACCGTACCGCCGGGTTTCAGCGCGCCCCGCTCGATGGCGTCCTTGATAATGTACAAGCCGGCGCGGTCCTTGACCGATCCGCCGGGATTCATGAACTCGGCCTTGCCCAGGATGGTGCAGCCCGTCTCCGCCGAGGCGCCACGTAGCTTGATCAGCGGCGTGTTGCCGATGGCGGCTTGCATATCGTCCTGCCATGTGGACCCGTGGTATGAAGCCGTCATCGCTGCCTCGTTCCTCTTGAGAGAGAAAATTATGGTCCAGAACGTCCCTCCCACGCAAACCTGGAAGGCCATCAAGGCCGACCCGCATGCCCAACTCGTCGACGTCCGCACCGACGCCGAGTGGAATTTTGTCGGCATCCCCGATCTGTCCGCCGCCGGCAAGCAACCGGTGCTGATCCCGTGGCAGGTCTATCCGGCGATGAACCGCAATGAGGCGTTCGAGGATCAGCTCAAACAGGCGGGGTTAACGCCCGAACACCACATCTATTTCCTTTGCCGCAGCGGTGTCCGCAGCCTCGCCGCCGCCCAGGCCGCGCAGGCGGCAGGTTTCCCGCATGCCTACAACATCGCCGATGGCTTCGAGGGGCCGCCGGACTCCAGCGGCCATCGCGGCCAGACCGCCGGTTGGAAAGCCGACGCCCTACCCTGGCGGCAGAAGTAGCCGCAGCACGGCGATAAACCGGTCGGGCTCCGCCAAATGCCCGTCCGGCGTCAGTGGAAAATGCCTCAGGGCCACGGTGTCGGATACGTTGCCGCCGATCGCCTCCAATCCCTCGGGGTTGTCGGTCGAGACGACAATGTCGCAGTGGGACTTGAACGCACCTATCTGTAGCGCGGTGTCGAAGCGCACCCCGGAGTCTTCGGCCCGACCGGCACAAATCACGTCTCCGGGCTGGGGAACGTAGGCTTCCGGCCGTTCCGCGGCAATGATCAGGCCGGGATCGCCGCGCAAAGCCGCCGTGATGTAGGTGTGGTGATTCGCACCATACGGAAACGCTTTCCCCGCCCCGGCCATGCGCATCACATAGGATACGAAGGCCGCCGACCAGGCAAAATCGCCGTCCTGGTCTGGCGGAAAAATCCGCCCGTTCGCGTCATGCTTGCCGGTCCACGGCGTTTCCGGGTCGGACCGATTCAGGCCGAGCCACCAATAATCGCCGACACGCTGCCATAGACCTTCGGCGCGTTCGGGCTTGTCCGGGATTTCGACGGGATCGACCGGACTGCCGAACGCACGCCATTCGCGCAGGGCAATGGCGACCACGGCCTGTCGGGAAAACGGTTGGTAGGGACGCTGGGCGTAGGGCGGCACGCGATCTCCCGGGGTGCAGGCGGTCATCAGGGTCAGTAGCATGACCCAGCCGAGGCGGCGAACCAGCACGATTACCCCCGTTCGGGAAAGAGCCCCAACAACCCCACAGCCGATGCCTCGCAGCGCCCACGTTCGGTGATCAACCCCGTCACCAGCCGCGCCGGGGTCACGTCGAATCCGTAGTTCGCGGCGCGCGAATTATTTGGCGTAAGCTGCACGCTGCGCACTTGGCCGTCTTCGCACAGCCCGGCGATGTGCGTCACCTCTTCCGCTGCGCGTTCCTCGATAGGTATTTCGTTCACGCCATCCTGCAGCGTCCAGTCTATGGTCGGCGTCGGCAGCGCAACGTAGAATGGCACGCCGTTGTCGTGCGCGGCGAGCGCCTTGAGATACGTGCCAATCTTGTTGCACACGTCGCCGCGCGCGGTGACGCGATCGGTGCCGACGATTGCCATGTCCACCCTGCCATGCTGCATCAGATGCCCGCCGGTGTTGTCCGCGATCACCGTGTGTGGCACACCGTGCTGGCCCAATTCCCACGCGGTCAGGCTTGCGCCCTGGTTGCGCGG
>JAYTQW010000006.1:0-3253 GCA_043746535.1 Rhodospirillales bacterium | reverse complement strand
AGCGAGCGCCAGTCGCGATCCTCCTCGCGGGCTGGCTGGGCAGCGAAGTCGGCGAGTTCGGTGGCGCTCTTCCAGGCGTCCTCGCCAGCGTCGATCACCTCGGCATCCTCGCCCCAGGCGAACCAGGCGTTCAGCACGTCGCGCTCCGCCATGCCCGGCTCGCGGCACCGCTCCAGGCTGTCGCGCACGTAGCGGCGGGCGAAGGCATTGGCCTGCATCAGCGTGGGGAAGCCACCGATCTCCTCGGTGATGTTGTCCTCCGCGCCGCCGGACAGGTCGAGGATGCGCACGCGCCAGCCGCCTTCCGGGGCAAATAGGTCACTCATGGCACACGTCCTTGCGCATCAGGCGACCAGCGCCGTGAAGCCGTTGGTGATCGGGTAGCGCCGGTCACGGCCGAACGCGCGCGAGGTGATCTTCACCCCGGGCGGCGCCTGCCGGCGCTTGTACTCGGCGCGGTCGAGCATCTTCCAGACCCGCAGCACCGTGTCGCGATCGTAGCCCAGCTCCACCATCGCATCGACGCTGCGCTCGCCCTCGATCAGCCCTTGCAGGATGCCGTCGAGCACCTCGTAGGGCGGCAGGCTGTCCTGGTCGGTCTGGTCGTGCTTCAGCTCGGCGGAGGGCGGCTTGCTGATGACCCGCTCCGGCATTACCGCCCCGTCCGGCCCGCGCGCGTCGTGTGGGCGGTGCGCGTTGCGCCAGCGGCACAGCTCGAACACGGTGGTCTTGTACACGTCCTTCAGCACCGAGTAGCCGCCGCACATATCGCCGTACAGCGTGGCGTAGCCGACCGACATCTCGCTCTTGTTGCCGGTGGTCAGCAGCATGTCGCCAAGCTTGTTGCTGATCGCCATCAGCGTCAGCCCGCGCGCGCGCGACTGGATGTTCTCCTCGGTGATGTCGGCCTGCCGCCCCTCGAACAGCGGCGCCAGCATGGCGTCGAACGCGCCCATCGCCGGCGTGATCGGCACCGTGTCGCAGCGGATGCCGAGCAGGCGCGCGCAGGATGCCGCGTCGTCCAGGCTGTGCTGGCTGGTGTACGGGCTGGGCAGCATGAAGCTGCGAACCTGCGCGGCCCCCAGCGCATCCACCGCCACCGCCGCCGACAGCGCGCTGTCGATGCCGCCGGACAGGCCGAGAATGATGCCGGGGAAACGGTTCTTGCGCACGTAGTCGCCCAGGCCGGTCATCATGCAGCGGTAGATCAGCTCCAGCGGCTCCGGTTCCGGGGCCAGTCGCTGCGGCATGCAGACCAGCCGCCCGTCCTGCCGCCGCCACTCGGTCAGTGTCACCGCCTCCTCGAAATGCGGCTGCATCACCGCCAGGGTGCGGTCCGGGTTGAGCACGAAGCTGGCGCCGTCGAACACCAGCTCGTCCTGGCCGCCGACCTGGGCGCAGAACACGAACGCCAGCCCCGTTTCCACCACGCGATGCACCGCGAGGTCGATGCGGTGGCGGTATTTGTCGGCCTCGAACGGGCTGCCATTGATGGAGATCAGGATCTCGGCGCCGCTCTCGGCCAGCGTCTCCGACACCGCCGGCAACCACCAGTCCTCGCAGATCATCACGCCAAGCCGGAAACCACGGAACGCCACCGGACCAGGCGCCGGGCCGGGGTCGAACACGCGCTTGTCGTCGAATACGCCGTAGTTGGGCAGTTCGTGCTTGGCCCGCCGCGCCACCACCTTGCCGCCGTCCAGCACAAACGCCGCGTTATAGACCCGCTCGCTGTCGCGCCACGGGCCGCCGACGATGATGCCGGGACCGCCGTCGATGGTGTCCGCCGCAAGCTGCGCGATGGCGTCCTCGCAGGCGGCGATGAAGGCCGGCTTGCGCACCAGATCCTCGGGCGGGTAGCCGGCGATGGAGAACTCCGGCGTCACCACGAGGTCGGCCCCCATCCGCGCCGCGTCGGCACGGGCGCGGCGGATCAGAGCGAGGTTGGAGACCACCTGACCTTGATGCGGGTTCAGTTGGGCGAGGGCGACGCGCAACGTGTCGGACATGGCCTGAACGTAAGCGCGCGCCCTCGCTGGCGCAACGCGGCCAGCCTACGTAAGTCAGCGCCGCTATGCGCTCCGCTCACGGGTCGCGGCCGCGACCTTGGCCGCCCCCGCCGCCTGCATCAGGCTGGTGGCGCGCTCGACCCGCTCCGCGTTGATGGTCCGCACCGACAGCACCAACTCGCCATGCGCAGCAGCTTCGTCGCGGGCATTGTGCTGCGCGTCGGTCGCAGCATTGCCCAGGGTCTCGACCAGGGCCGCAGCCCCGCCGCCAGCCACCACGGCGGCCCCGATCGCCAGCGCCGCGACGCCTCCGGTGGCGATAGTCAGGCCCGCCGCCGCGAATGCCGCCGCCGTGCCGGCCATGCTGGCGCCCATGGTGCGGACCTGGCGCATGTCGGTGTCGGTGTTGGGGTTGCTGGCGCCCTGTTCGGGGGTCGCCGTCGCCGCGTCGTTGCCCACTGCCGGCAGGCTGAGGTCGGCCCGGTCGAAGCCAGCCTGGGTCAGCCGCGCCACCGCGTCCTGCATCGCGGCGTCGGTCGCAAACATGCCGTAAACCTCGTGGATCTCGGGCGCTATGGCTGGTCCCGCCTTGGCTGCGTCGATGTTGCCCGGCGAGGTGGCGTTGAGCGCAGAATCCGACATAGTGCAGTCCCTTCATCCAATCCGGTGCCAACGCCGCGATGCCGGCGGCGTTGCAACCCGCACCTCACCCGACAGGCTCGCCCATGTCCCAGACCTCACCGCCGCCCGGGCTGTCCCGGACGCTGACCTTCGTGCTGGCATTCTCCTGCGGCGCGGTCGTGGCCAATCTCTACTATGTGCAGCCGCTGGTCGGCATCGTCGGGCCGGAGATCGGCCTGCCCACGGCGCTGGCCGGGCTGATCGTGACTCTGACGCAGTTGGGCTACGCGGCCGGGCTGCTGGTGCTGGTGCCGCTCGGCGACCAGTTGGAGAACAGGCGCCTGGTCGTGGTGACGTTGTGCTGCGGGGTCGTGGCGCTGATCGGCGCAGCCCTGGCCCCCAGCGCCGGGCTGTTCCTGACGGCGTCGTTCCTGATCGGCGCGACCTCGGTCTCGGCGCAGATGATGGTGCCGATCGCCGCCCACCTGACGCCGGAGCGCAGCCGGGGCCGCGCGGTCGGCAATGTGATGAGCGGCCTGCTGCTCGGCATCCTGCTGGCCCGCCCGATCGGCAGCCTGGTCGCCCACGCGCTCGGCTGGCGCGCGGTGTTCGCCTTGGGGGCG
>JAYTQW010000005.1:0-5256 GCA_043746535.1 Rhodospirillales bacterium | reverse complement strand
CCCAGCAGCGCCTGCGCGCACGCATCCAGGATCGCGTCCGCATCCAGCCCGTATTCGCGGTAGATGTCCACCAGATCGCCGCTTTGCCCAAAGCGGTCCGGCCCCAGCGGCACCACGCGCTGGCCGCGCACCGCACCCATCCAGCCATGCGCCGCCGGGTGGCCGTCGAGGATGCTGACGATGGCCGCCCCCGGCGCCAGCGGCGCCAGCAGCCGCTCGATATGCGAGCACGCCGCGCGGTCGCCGCCCCGGCGTGCCCGCGCCGCCGCCAGCCAGCCGGCGTGCAGGCGGTCGGGGCTGGTCACCGCCAGCAACCCCGCCCCCGGCACCTCCGCCGCCAATTCCGTGAACGCCGCCATCGCCTCCGGCGCCACCGGACCCTGATACGCCAGGGCGATCGGCGCACCCGCGCGCGGCGCGACCACCCAGTGCCCGCCTGCGATCACCGCCGCCGGGTCGAGCGCCCGCGCGGTCTGCTCCAATTGCCGCGTCGACAGCCGCAGCCACACCGCCGAGCCGTCCGGCTGCTGCATGTGCCACAGCGCGTGGCGCAGCAGGATCGCCAACTCGTCGACATGCGCCGGCTCGTAGCTGGCCAGCCGGTCCGCCGCCATGCCGATCAGCGGCGTGTTGATCGACTGGTGCTGCCCGCCCTCCGGCGCCAGCGTCACCCCGGACGGCGTGGACACCAGCAGGAACCGGGCGTCCTGGTAGCAGGCGTAGATCAGCGCATCCAGGCCCCGGTTCACGAACGGATCGTACACCGTGCCGATCGGGAACAGCCGCGCCCCATGCAGCGAACTGGCCAACCCGGCAGCCCCCAACAGGAGAAACAGGTTCTGCTCGGCAATGCCCAACTCGATGTGCTGGCCCTGCGGCGTCATGCCCCAGCGTTGCGCGCTGGCCAGCTTGGCGTCGCGGAACACGTCGTTGCGGGTGTGCCGGTCGAACACGCCGCGCCGGTTCACCCACGGGCCGAGGTTGGTGGAGACGGTCACGTCCGGGCTGGTGGTGACGATGCGCGCCGCGACCTCCCGCCACGCGCCCTCGCCGCGCCCGATCTCGGCCAGGATGTCGCCGAAGCCCGCCTGCGTGCTCACCCGGCGCCCGGCCAGCCTCGGCATCGGCAGCGTCTCCGGGACCGGCACCATCGCCGCCGAGAACGCGCGGCCCGCAGGCGTCAGCGGGCGGGCGAACGCAACACCGTCGAGGAAGGCGCGCATCTCCGCCTCGGTGGCGTCGATGCCCTCCCACAGATCCCACTCGTGGCCGGGCCGGATGTTCATGGCGGCGCGGAACACCTCCATCTGCTCCTTGGTCATCAGGCCGGAGTGGTTGTCCTTGTGGCCCGCGAACGGCAGCCCCATGCCCTTGATGGTGTAGGCGATGAAGCAGGTCGGCTGGTCGCCCGCCGCGTCGGCCGCGCGCAGGTGCTCGATCACCGTCTCGATGTCGTGGCCGCCAAGGTTGGTCATCAGCGCCGACAGCTCGTCATCGCTCAGCGGATCGATGATCGCCCGCACGCCCTGGTCGCGGCCGAGGTCGGTCAGCAGCGCCGTGCGCCACGCCGCCCCGCCCTGGAAGGTGAAGGCCGAGTACAGGCTGTTCGGGCAGTCGTCGATCCACAGCCGCAGCGCCTCGCCGCCGTCCCGCTGGAACGCCGCCTCCAGCTTGCGGCCGTATTTGATGGTGACGACGTTCCAGCCCATGTCCTGGAACAGGCCCTCGATGCGCCCGAACAGCCGGTCCGTCACCACGCTGTCGAGGCTCTGGCGGTTGTAGTCGATGATCCACCAGACGTTGCGGACGTCGTGCTTCCAGCCCTCCAGCAACGCCTCGTAGATGTTGCCCTCGTCCAGCTCGGCGTCGCCCGCCACCGCCACGTAGCGCCCGGCGGGCACGTCGGGCCGGCCCAGCCCGTGCAGGTGCACGTAGTCGGAGATCAGCGAGGCGAAGCTGGTCATCGCCACACCCAGCCCGACCGAGCCGGTGGAGAAGTCCACCTCGCCGCCGTCCTTGGTGCGGCTGGGATAGCTCTGCACCCCGCCCAACTGGCGCAAGCCCTCCATGGGGGCGCGTTGCTGGCGGCCGAACAGATAGTTGATGGCGTGGAACACCGGCCCGGCATGGGGCTTCACCGCCACGCGGTCCTGCGGGCGCAGCACCTCGAAATACAGCGCGGTCAGGATCGAGATGCAGGACGCGCAACTGGCCTGGTGGCCGCCGACCTTCAGCCCGTCGCGGTTGGGCCGGATATGGTTGGCGTTGTGGATCATCCACGCCGACAGCCACAGCAGCTTGCGCTCGACCTGATGCAGCAGCGCCACCCGCCGCGCATCGCTCAAAGGGGCCGCCACGGTGCCGAGGGGCGCGTTCATGCCTTACGTCCTTCTTGTCGCTGCGAGGCAAGCAGTGCTTTTTTGAAAAAAAGCACCAAAAAACTTTTGCTGACTAAGCGCAGGTTCGTTTCACTATGCGCACCATGGGAGTAGAAGTTTTTGCTTCTTTTTTCAAAAAGAAGCGCTTCCTCGCTGCGCGTTATCGTCATACCGAACTGGTATAGGGGGGATCGGCCGCCCGTGCATCGGCAAACGCCTGCGGCAGCGCGGGTATCAGGTCCTCAGCGATTAAAGGCATCCCGCCATGCACGGCGGCGCGTCCGTGCAGCCACACCCCGGCGCAGGCCGCCTCCCAGGGCGGCATCCCCTGCGCCAGCAGGGCGGCGATCAGGCCGGCCAGCACGTCGCCGGCCCCGGCGGTGGCCAGCCACGGCGGCGCGGAGTCGTTGATCGCCGCGCGCCCGTCCGGGGCGGCGATCACCGTATCGGCGCCCTTCACCACCACCACCGCGCCGGTCAGCGCCGCCGCCGCGCGCACGGCGGCGCATTTGTCGATCCCCACCGGCCCGAACACGCGCTCGAACTCGCCCGCGTGCGGCGTCAGCACGCAGGCACCGCGCAGCCGCTCGGGCGTTCCGGCGCAGATGGTCAGCGCGTCGGCGTCGACCACCACCCGCCGCCCCGCCGCCAGCAGCGCCGGCAACGCCGCCTCCGCGTCGTGCGCGCCGAGTCCTGGCCCGCACACCCAAACCTCCCGGCGCGGGTCGCGCAGCAGCGTGGCCAGCGGCGCGTCGGTGACGATGTCGCCCGGCTCGCCGCTGCGGTAGGCGGCGGCGGCGCTGCCGGCGGCGATGGTCAGCAGGCCGGCCCCGCCCCGCCGCACCGCCATAGCCGCCAGCCGCGCGGCGCCGATCATGGCCGGGCCGCCCAGCACGGTGACGTGGCCCCGGCTGTATTTATGCCCGGCGGCCTGCGGCGTCGGCACCCGCCACAGGCCGGGCAGGTTGTGGAACGTGTCCACCCCGATCGCCGCCAGCGCCGCCTCCGGCAGCCCGATCTGCGCCAGCACCAACTCGCCGCACAGTTCGCGCCCCGGCAACAGCAGGTGGCCGGGCTTACGGCGGAAGAACGTGACGGTGAACTCGGCCTGGGGGGCATAGCCACGCACCTGGCCGGTGGCGCCGTCCAGCCCGCTCGGCACATCGACCGCCACCAACCGTCGCGCCGCGCGCAACAGGTCCGCGACCTCGGGCGTCAGGTCGCGGGTCAGCCCGGCGCCGAACACCCCATCCAGCACCAGCCCGGCGCGCGCCACCTCGGCCACCGACCAGGGCACGGTCACGCCGTCCCAGGCAACCGCGAGCGTGGACAGCGCCGCCACCGCCACCGGCCAGCCGGCCCGTTGCAGGTGCCGCGCCGCCACCACCGCGTCACCGCCATTGTTGCCGGGGCCGCACAGCGCCAGCGTCCGGCATGGCCGGATGCGGGCCTGGATCGCCCGCGCCACCGCGCGCCCGGCATTCTCCATCAGTGCTGCCACCGGCCAGCCCAGTGCTGCCGCACGCTGGTCGGCCAGCCCCATCTGCACGGGGCTCAGCAGTTCGAGCGGTGGCCGCATCGGTCCCTCCTAGGCGCAGGCTGCGCGGATTGCCGCATATGCGCTAGACTCAACGCAACAGGACTCAACGCAACAGGCGGGGCAAGGCGGCATGGCGGTGGTCATCACGGTGGCGCAGCAGAAGGGCGGCGCGGGCAAGACCATGCTGGCGGCCAACCTCGCCGCCCTTATGGCCGCGAGCGTGCGCGTCGCCGTGCTGGACATCGACCCGCAGCGCAGCCTGACCCGCTGGCACCGACTGCGCGGCGCGAGCCTCGCCGCCATCACCCATTCCGACCTGTCCGGCTGGCGGCTGGGGGCCGAACTGGACCGACTGCGCCAAAGCCATGACGTGCTGATCGTCGACAGCCCGCCGCAGGCCGACACCGACGCCCGCCTCGCCATCCGCGCCGCCGGGCTGGTGCTGGTGCCGATCCAGCCGAGCGCCCCCGACCTGTGGGCCGCCGCCGCCACGTTCGAGCTTGCCCGCGCGGAGAAGCGCCCAGCGTGGCTGGTGCTGAACCGGGTCGCCGGCGGCGGCACGCTGCGCAAGGACATCGCGGCGGAGATCGCCCGCGCCGACCATCCGGCGCTGGCGGCGATGCTCGGCAACCGGATCGGCTTCGCCAGCGCCTTCGCCCGTGGCATGGGCGTCACCGAGGCCGCGCCGCGCTCGCTGGCCGCCGCCGAACTGCGCGCCCTGGCCGACGAGATACGGAGCAAGCTGGCATGACCGCCGCCCTCACCGCCATCCCCGCCGCCACCTGGGACCCGCAGATGCGGGCCGCCTTCGACCTGCTGAACGGCATCGCGGCCAGCCATCCGCCGATGGTGATGGCGGAGCCGTTCGGCCGCGCGCGCGCCATCAACGAGGCGATCAACGTCCCGCTCGCCGAGGGTGGCCCGGCGATGGCGGACACCACCGAGCATTGGGTCGCCGTGCGCGGCCGCCGCGTGCTGTGCCGGGTGCATCGGCCCAGCACGCGGCACCCATTGCCGGCGCTGGTGTACTTCCACGGCGGCGGCTGGGTGCTGTCGTCGATCGACACGCATGACCGGGTGGCGCGCGAGTATGCCGCCGCCGGCGAGGTCGCCACCGTCATCGTCGACTACGCGCTGTCGCCGGAGGCCCGCTTCCCGCGGGCTTTGCTGGAATGCGCCGACATCGTGCGCCACCTCGCATCCGACGGCGCTGCATGGGGCCTGGACCCGGCCTGCCTGTTCGTCGGCGGCGATTCGGCCGGCGGCAACCTGGCGCTCGCGGTGGCGCTGCTGCTGCGCGACAGCGGCGAGGCGCACAAGCTGCGCGGCATCCTGGCC
>JAYTQW010000004.1:0-8705 GCA_043746535.1 Rhodospirillales bacterium | reverse complement strand
CTCGGAGATGGCGGTCAGCGTATCGTTGAGGCCGGAGAACGTCGCCACCGTCTCGGCGCCGGCATTGCCGAACTGGCCGTAGAACACCCCGCCGGCGGTGAACGCCACGGTATCGGCGCCGCCACCGCCGGCGATGCGGTCGCTGTCGCCGTTGGCGATGAACAGCTCGTTGCCGCCGCCGCCCACGGCGCCGTCCACCCTCGTAAAGTAGGCGATGCCGATGTTGTTCACCAGGCCGTCGACGCTGCTGAAATGGCCGGCGTTGAGGTCGACCGTGCCGCCCTGGCCGAAGCCCGACACGTCCAGCGTGTTGCCGCCGCCGGCGTCCCACAGGGTGACGATCGGCGTGGTGTTCTGCGTGAAGTCGAAGAACGGCTTCGAGATACCGGCGACGTTGCAGTTGAAGCCGAAGGTCTGCCCGCCCGACAGCGCGGTCGCGGTCGGCGCGCCATACAGCCGCTGCATCGCCAGCACATCGAGCGGCATCCAGGTGGTCGGCGTCTGGCCGAAGCCATCGGCACTGAAGCCCCATAGCGTGCCGGTCACCGACGACTGGTATTGCGGATGCGGCCCATACGAGTCGGTCGCCGGATCGAAATACGACATGATCGACCACTGCTGGCTGTCCGTAGCATCGCGCTGATCGCTGGTCGAAGCCCCGCCGTTGTAGTTGCCGGTATGGGACAGTCCGAGCATATGGCCCATCTCGTGCACCGCCGCGTCGACGCCATCGCCGCCAGCGTGGCTGAACGAGGATAGCTGCCAATAGTATTGCGATGTGTCGAACACGCTTTCGACTGCTTGCGTACCGTGCAGAAAAGCTCCGCTTCCTGGGAAAAGGTTCTGGGTATAGGTGTTCGTGCCGGCACCGCGCGAAATGGTGTAGGTTGCTTGCGCGGCGCTGGCTGCCGGCGCAAAGCTGATGTTGGCGATGTCGGACCATAGCGCCATGGCCGATTTCAGGATGCCCTCTTCGGTCGGGGTCCAATGGGACAACGGATCGAAGTAGTAGGACACGACTCCGCCAGCCGACCCGGCCGCGCCGCCGCCCCATTTGTGCGGCGCATCGCCGAACCCGAGCCACCCGTTGTCGGGCGCGTATGCTCCGACCGAATCGACCCCGGTATAAAATGACAGCGTGCTCAGCGCGTCGGGCGAGAGCGTCTGTAGCTGCGTGGCCGTCAGGCCTCCGGGCAGCGTCGCGGCACGCAGGTCGCTGGTCACAACAACTCCCTCTTGCAGCCAAGACTGGCAGGCTTGCTAGCAGCTTTCATGGAATGTGAAAAATATCAACTGTTGACGCAACGTTTACATTAGCTATCCTTAATGAAGATGAGCGTGTTCGGTGTCGATGGGTCCTCACGCGCTTGGCGGCAAGCTGGGAACATTCACACGGATGAAGGCCACCCTATTCCATGCGGCTGCTGATAGCCAAACTCGCCGCCACGTCGGTGCAAAGCGTGTCGGTGGCAATGAACGCCGAGAACGACGTCGCCGACCTCGCCACCGACCTTGAAAGCTGCGTCCGCCTGTTGCGCGGCGGCGACTACGACCTCGTGCTGCTGATCGTGAGCCAGGGCCGCCTGAGTGCGCGCGACTCCATCGCCCGCCTGCGCCGTGAGGCCGGGCGCGTGCCGATGGTGGTGCTGACCGAGCCGGCCGCGCACGAAGGCGCCTCGGTGCAAGGCGCCCTGGCCGGTGAGGCGCGGCGCATGGCGGCACTCGCCGGGACGCTGGACGACGCCATGGAGGGCATGGGTCCGGGCGGCCTGCCATGGGCGTGGGAACAGGCTGGGCTGATGCACGCCGCCGACCGCCGCGCGCCGCCGCCGCTCGAATCCTCCGGGGAACTCGACGTGGCGCTGGATGGCGACGCGGAGACGTTGCGCGTCGCCGACCGCCAAGTGTCGCTCAGCCAGGCCGAGTTCCGCATCTTTTCCAGGCTGTGGGAGCGACGGGGCCGGATCGTCACCGCAGAAGACCTCATGACGTCGATCTATGGCGCCGGTGAACGGCCGGCCAGCCGGGTGTTGCCGGTGTTCCTGTTCAAACTGCGCAAGAAGCTTGGCAACCTGGGCATCGGCGACATCGTCGAGACGGCGGTCGGGCGCGGCTTCACCATCCGCTCGGAAAGCAAGGCCACAGCCCACTCCTGACCGCCATCCGCCTTTCTCCATCTCTTGTCTATAGTAGTAGCGCTGCGGTGACGAACGCCTCTCGACCATTGCGGCAATTCGTCCTACATTTCGATTACGGCAGCCGAACCAGCTAAAAATCGGCACCGCGCAGGGAACACGACATGGTCCAAGGGTTCGCCGCAAGATGATCGACACGGCCACACAGCCGCTGCTGGCCATGCGTGGCATCGGCAAGAGCTTTGCCGGCACGCAGGTGCTGCACGGTGCCGAACTGCTGGTGGGACACGCCGAGGTGCACGCGCTGGTCGGCCAGAACGGCGCCGGCAAATCGACCATGATCAAGATTCTGACCGGCGCGCACCGGCGCGACAGCGGCGAGATCACCTTCGCCGGCCGGCCGGTCACCTTCGCCACCCCGCTGGAGGCGCAGGCCGGCGGCATCAGCACCATCTATCAGGAAATCAACCTGGTGCCGTACCGCTCGGTGGCGGAGAACATCTTCCTCGGCCGCGAGCCGAAGCGCCTCGGCATGCTCGACTGGCGGCGGATGAACCGCGAGGCGACCGAGGTGCTGGCCCGGTTCCGCATCGACATCGACGTGCGCCAGCCGCTGATGCGCTTCACCATCGCCATCCAGCAGATGGTTGCCATCGCCCGCGCGGTGTCGGTCGCCTCGCAACTCGTCATCATGGACGAGCCGACCTCCTCGCTCGACGAGAGCGAGGTCGCCGTCCTGTTCGATGTGATCCGGCAACTGAAGGCGGATGGCGTGTCGGTGATCTTCGTCACCCACCGGCTGGACGAACTCTACGTCGTCTGCGACCGCGTGACCGTGATGCGCGACGGCCGCACCGTGGCGGTCAGCCCGATGCAGGAGCTGGCCAAGCTGCCGCTGGTCGCCGCCATGCTGGGCCGCGACCTGGACTCGGTGGTGCGCCAAGGCTCCACCGGCTTCCGCCACCGCCGCGCCGCCCAGGCTGGCGCCGCGCCCGACACGGTGCGTGAGACGGTGATCGCGGGCGAGCACCTGCAATCGGGCCGCCGGGTGCGCGATGTCGGCATCTCGGTTCGCGCCGGCGAGATCGTCGGCCTGGCCGGGCTGCTCGGCTCCGGCCGCAGCGAGACGGCACGCGCCCTGTTCGGGGCCGATCCACCCGAATCGGGCAGCATCAGCATGGCGGGGCGCGTGGTCGCGGTGCCCAACCCGCAAACCGCCATCAGCCTCGGCATGGGCTTCTGCGCCGAGGACCGCAAGGTGGAGGGCATCGTGCCGGAAATGTCGGTGCGTGAGAACATGACGCTGGCGTTGCTGCCGCGCCTGACCCGCGGCGGCGTGGTCGATACCGCAAGGCAGGCGGAGATCGTCGACCGCTTCATCAAGCGGCTCGGCATCAAGACCACCGGGCCGGAACAGCGCATCCGCGAGTTGTCCGGCGGCAACCAGCAGAAGGTGTTGCTGGCGCGCTGGTTGTGCATGAACCCGCGCCTGCTGATCCTCGACGAGCCGACGCGCGGCATCGACGTGGGCGCCAAGGCGGAGATCCAGTCGCTGATCGAGGAGCTTGCCGACAGCGGCCTGGGCGTGCTGATGATCTCGTCGGAACTGGACGAACTGATCGAGGGCTGCGGCCGCATCGCCGTGCTGCGCGACGGCGTCACCGTGGCGGAGCTGGAGGGCGACACGTTGACCGAGGCTTCGGTGATGCACGCCATGGCGCACGGCGCCGGGCTGGTCGTGGCCCCCGAAACCGAAGCCGGGGCGGCGGTATGAGCGGCGCGGTCCTCAAGCGGGCGCCGGCGGGCGTGGCGTCACGCACCCGGCCGCTCGCGCCGATGCTGCAACGCTGGGGGGCGCTGGCGGCGCTGGTCGTGCTGATTGCCTTCAATGTCGGCGTCACCCGTAATTTCGTGTCGTGGCAGACGCTGGACGTCAACCTCACCCAGGTCTGCGACATCGTCATCGTCGGCACGGGCATGACGCTGGTGATCGCCACCGGCGGCATCGACCTGTCGGTGGGCGCGCTGATGGCCATTTCCGGGGCGCTGGCGCCGCTGATATTTGGCGGCCATCTGGCGCCAATGCCATATCCGCTGCTCGGCACCGTACTCGCCTGGGTGCTGCCGGTGCTGGTGGCCGGGGTGTTCGGCCTGTTCAACGGCTGGCTCATCACCCGTTTCCGGGTGCAACCGATCATCGCGACACTGGTGCTGTTCATCGCCGGACGCGGCATCGCGCAGGTGATGACCAACGGCAACCTGCAAGCGTTCCATCGTCCGGATTTCCAGTATATCGGCCTTGGCCGTCCGTTTGGGGTGCCGTTCCAGGTCATCATCATGGCGCTGATCGTGGCCACCGCCGCCTGGGTGCTGCGCGCCACCCTGTTCGGCCGGCAGGTGCTGGCGGTCGGCGGCAACGAACAGGCGTCGCGGCTGTCGGGCGTGCCGGTGCGCTGGGTCAAGCTGGTGGTCTATACCGTCAGCGGCCTGCTGGCGGGCGTGGCCGGGCTGATCGTGATCTCCATCAACTCGTCGAGCGATGCCAACCTGGTCGGCCTGGGCATGGAGCTCGACGCCATCGCCGCCGTCGCCGTCGGCGGAACCCCGTTCACGGGCGGCCGCGCCAGCGTGCTCGGAACGCTGCTGGGGGCGCTCATCATCCAACTGGTGCGCTACACGCTGCTGGCCAACGGCGTGCCGGACGGCGCCGCCCTGGTGGTGAAAGCCGCCATCATCCTGGGAGCCGTCTATTTGCAGCGGCAGCATCGGTCATGAGCGCCACGTCAATCGGCACCCGCCCGTCCCGCGCCGTGGCCACCACGCGCGCGCAACTGGTCACCATGGTGTCGCGCTCCGGCGTGCTGGTGGCGCTGTTGGCGCTGCTGCTGTTCGGGGGGCTGCGCTACGACAACTTCCTCAGCGCGTACAACATCCTGGAAATGCTGCGCAACAACTCCATGTTCATGCTGGTGGCGCTCGGCATGACCTTCGTCATCATGACCGGCGGCATCGACCTTTCGGTGGGATCGGTGGCGGCGCTCAGCAGCGTCGTGGCGGCCATGGCCAGCCCGTACGGCATGGCCGCCGGCGTGGCGGCTGGCGTTGGCACCGGCGCCGTGGCCGGATTGCTCAACGGCTTCGTCATCGCCCGGCTGAAGGTGCTTCCGTTCATCGCCACGCTGGTCACCATGCTGGCGGCCAGGGGCACCGCGTTGCTGCTGGCGCACAACCAGAGCGTATCGGTGTCCTACGACACCGACTTCACGCATCTTGGCCAGGGCGACATCCTGGGCGTGCCGGCCCCGGCCTGGATCGGCGGCATCGCTTTCCTCATCGGCTCGTTCACGCTCAACTTCACCGGCTTTGGCCGCCACACGCTGGCGGTCGGCGGCGGCGAGGACGCTTCGCGGCTGATGGGCCTACCGGTCGAGCGGGTGAAGCTGATCGTTTATCTCATCAGCGGCGCCCTGGCCGGTCTGGCCGGCGTCATCCTGGCCTCGAATTACGGCGCCGGGCAACCGACCGAGGGCGCCGGATGGGAGCTGTTCGCCATCGCCTCCGTCGTGGTCGGCGGCACGCTGCTGACCGGCGGCGTCGGTTCGGTGATGGCCAGCCTGACCGGCGTGCTGCTGCTGAGCCTGATCTTCAACATCCTCAACTTCGAAAACGGCCTGGGCGTTATCAGCCTCAGCGCCTACTGGCAATCGGTCATCCGTGGCCTGTTCCTGCTGGTGGTGGTGATGCTGCAAAGCCGCATGGCCATGAGGCGAAACCCATGAGCACGCGCTACACCGCCGTTGAAATCGACAGCTTCGTCTCCGACTTCGAGCGTGACGGCTTCGTAACGTTGCGCGGTCACTTCGACCGCGATCGGCTCGCGGCCTGGCACGCCGCCTTCATGCCGCTGCTCGACGCGCATCTGGCGCGCGAAGGCGGCCACGAGAATCGCGGCAGCCAGCGGCATTACGTGACGCTGCCGTTCGCGGCGCCCTTCGACGATCCCAGCTTCTTCGCCGACGATGACATCCTCGCCATCGTCGAACGGGTAGCCGGGCCCGATCCGGTGATGTGCCAACTCGCCACCGACACGCCGCTGCGCGGCAGCGACTACCAGGACATCCACCGCGACACGCCGCCGCTGTTTCCGGAGGTCGCGGTGGAGCCGCCGTCGTACCAGCTCGCGGTCAATTTCCCACTGATCGATGTCACGCCCGAGCACGGTCCGGTCGAGATCGCCCCTGGCACCCACCGGCTATCGCGCGCCGACGGTGTCGCGATGATCGAGGCCGGCAAGGTCGCGTTGCAGCCGTACCCGATGGCGTTGGGCGACGTGATGATCCGCGACGTGCGCGGCCTGCATCGCGGCACCCCGAACCGCACCGACACGCCGCGCCCGATGGTGGTGATCGGCTACAGCCGCGCTTGGTACTACCGGCCGGAAGTGTCCGTCCGCCTGCCCCGCCCGGCGCTGCCGGCGCTGCCTGCGCGCGCCCGCCGCCTGTTGCGGACCAACCCGGTGGTGGAGAGCCTCGACGCAATTCCCGCCGGGGAGGAATACCAGAGCTTCCTGTTCTAGCCCGCGGGCAGCGACAGGTCGGACGTGCGTTACGCAATGAAAACAAGACCAAGTGGAGGATACCTGATGCGCCGGACATTCCTGAAGACCCTCGCGGTGCTGCCGTTGCTGGCACTCAGCGTGGGCGTGGCCCAAGCCCAACTGCCGCCGTTGAAGGAGAAGCCCACCTACAAGGTCGGCTTCGCACAGACCGAGAGCAACAACCCGTGGCGCCTGGCGCAGACCGCCAGCATGAAGGCCGAAGCCGCCAAGCTGGGCTGGCAGCTCGTCTATACCGACGCCGCCGGCTCCGCCGCCAAGCAGGTGGCCGACGTGGACAGCATGATCGCGCAGAAAGTGGACGTGATCTTCCTGTCGCCGCGTGAGGAGAAGCCGCTGATCCCGGCCGTGATGAAGGCCAAGAAGGCCGGCATCCCGGTGTTCCTGATCGACCGCAACGTGGACCAGACCCTCGCCAAGGCCGGCCGGGACTACGTGGCGTTTATCGGCTCCAACTTCGTGCAGGAAGGGCACCGCGCAGGCGACTGGCTGGTCAAGGCCACCAATGGCAAGGCCAAGATCATCGAACTGCAAGGCACGCTCGGCTCCTCACCCGCCAACGACCGCAAGAAGGGCTTTGCGGAGGCGATCGCCGACCATCCCGGCATGCAGATCATCGCCTCGCAGAGCGGCGACTTCGCCCGCGACACCGGCCGTCAGGTGATGGAGACGCTGTTGCAGGCGCATCCGGAGGCGACCGCCGTCTATGCCCATAACGACGAGATGGCGATCGGCGCCATCGCGGCGCTGGAGGCCGCTGGCCGTCACCCCGGCAAGGACATCACCGTCGTCTCCGTCGACGGCGAGAAGGATGGCTTGCAGGCGATCGTCGACGGAACGCTGGGCGCCACGGTCGAGTGCAACCCGCGCTTCGGGCCTGCCGCGTTTGCCGCCGCCAAGGCGTACGGCATGGGCCAGAAGGTTCCGGTGAACGTGGTCAACACCGACCACTTCTATGACGCCAGCAACGCGGCCGCGAGCATCGCGGGCTCGTACTGACCGGATGCGATAACGCCTGACAGCGGAGGAGGGCTAACCCCCTCCTCCGCCACACTTAAGCTGCCGACACGGCAACGGGGCGCGACGCTATGAGCCGGCCTTCCCCCCTTGCCTTGGCCGTCCTGCCGGTTGCCGCCTTCCACACCACAATGCGGGTGATGGTGGCGCATTGCGACGTGGCCGGGATCGTGTTCACGCCCCGCTTCGTCGAGATGGCCCATGCCGCCATCGAGTTGTTCGTGCCGGCGGCCCTGGGCATCGACTACTACACGACCATGCGCGAGCGGCGGATCGGGCCAGGCTATGGCCATATCGCGTTCGACTTCTTCACGCCCGCCTTCCTCGGCGACGCGTTGCGCTTCACCGTGCTGGTCGAGCGCATCGGCCATGGCTCGGTGACGCTGCACGTCCACGTGCATCGCGGCGCCGATCCGGTGCTGCGGGCGGTAATGGTGATCGTCACCACCGACCTCGACCGGCACCGCGCGGTGCCGGTGCCGGTGCCGGACTGGCTGCGCGAGCCGCTGCTAACCTACCAACAGGCCTGCGCCTGACCCCACTGGATTGAACCTGACAAAAGGGTCCGTTTCAGGACTCCTGTTGGATGCCTGGCGTGCGAGTTTGGTCTGCTCGCGCAAACATCGTCGTTGAGGTCAGCACCACCGATCGAGTTCGTCTCGAAGCGATCGTGGTGGATCGGAACAGCCCGCAGAAGCATGTCTGGCGGGCGCGGATCATCCTGCTCACGGCCGAGGGTTGCGGGACGGCCGAGACCATGCGGCGCACCGGCAAGGCCAAGACGGCTGTTTGGCGCTGGCGGGAGCGCTTCATGCAGGCGGGCGCGGACGGCCTGTTTCGCGAACATTGAGGTTGCCCCGATCTCGTGGATGGTTTGTGGACTTGGACGCCACGTGTTGGCTTCTGCCGTTTGCAGGCTGGCTTCGTAGGCCATGGGC
>JAYTQW010000003.1:0-2832 GCA_043746535.1 Rhodospirillales bacterium | reverse complement strand
CCACCGCCCAGGCGGCGCGCCCGACCCAGCGTGCCTGCGTTCAGCAAAGCCCTGGCGTGAGCAGGCCTACGCACGCCTGTAACGTTACGATATCAAAACATACAGCACCGCTGCACGAATGGGAGGCACGCACACCTAATCAGTCAGAGTTTTTTGGTTCTTTTTTGCAAAAAAGAACCGCTTGCCTGGCCTTCGTGAAAGTCGCTGTCACGACTGCGCCCATCCGGGGCTTGCGGGTAGCTTGTCGACCTCACGGCCCACTGTCGCCCGCAGCCCCGGAGGCTTTGCCTGGCGGCGGTTAGCGGGCGCCGCCGGAGGCGATGAGTGACTCGCCGGTCATCCAGGCCGAGTCGGCGGAGGCCAGGAACACTGCGACCAGCGCGATGTCGCGCGGCTGGCCGATGCGGCCGAGCGGGGTCTGCGCGATTGCCTGGTTGGCGAAGTCGCTGCCGATGAAGCCCGCCGAGTGGGCGCCCTCGGTTTCCACCATGCCGGGGTTGAGGCCGTTGACGCGGATGTTGCGGGCGCCGAGTTCCTTGGCCAGCACCTGGGTGATCGCGTCCACGGAGGCTTTGGTTGCCGAATAGATAGCGCTGCCTGGCAGCGTGAGCCGGCTGATCACCGAGCCGATGTTGATGACGCTGCCGCCGGTGGCGGGCATGTGGCGCACGGCTTCCTGGGTCGCCAGCAGCAGGCCGAGCACGTTGGTGTTGAACAGGCGATGGAACTCCGCCTCGGTTATCGCTTCGAGCGGCGCGAACTGGTACACGCCGGCATTGTTGACCAGCACGTCGACGGCCCCGAATGCGCTCTTGGTCTCGGCGAACAGGCGGGCCACGTCGGCGGCCTTCGACACGTCGCCCTGGACGGCCACGGCGCGGCCGCCATCGCGCTCGATCGCCGCCACCACCTGCTCCGCGTCCTGGCGGCTGGATGCGTAGTTCACCACCACGGCGGCGCCTTCGGCTGCGAACGCCTTGGCGATGCCGGCGCCAATGCCCTTCGACGCGCCGGTGACCACAGCCACCTTGCCCTCAAGCTTGCTCATGTCTGTCTCCTGTTTCGATGCAACAGTTCGACAATTAGATGAGTATCTAATGGTTACAAGTGTCCCTGCGCCTCCCCGTACAGCCGGGTCACAGGTGGGCGAGCTGGTCCAGGTAGGCGTCCAGCACGGCGCGGCACAGCGTGAGCCTGGCGTATTTGCCCTCGCGGACGATCTGGATGAGGCCGGCCGACTCCAGTTCCTTCATGTGGTGGGACAGCGTGGCCGCGCTGACGCTGTGCGCCTGCAACAGGCTGGCGCACGGCATCGGCTCCGGGGCGGCGGCGATCTGCCTGAGGATCTGGTAGCGGCGCGGCTCGGCCAGCGCCCGCGAGACGAGGGTGAACTGCCGCTCGGTCAGCGCGGTTTTGGTTTCGATCGACATGCCCTCAAAATGAGGACGCGCGCGCTCTTCCGCAACGGCAGGTCCGGTCAGCCGGGCGCTTGCAACCCAGGCGCTTGCAACCCAGGCGCTTGCAGCAACGTCGCCAGATAGAACGCGCGCCGGTGCTCGGACAGCACCGACAGCGCCGGCGACCAGGCGAACGCCTTGTGGATGCGGCTGGACAGGCGCGAGTCGGGGTCGGCGCTGAAGAAGAAGTGGTTGGCCAGAAGGCAGATCCCGCCCGGCGCCAGCAGCCGCCCCACCCGCAGCGCCATCGCCTTCAGCAGCGAGTCGGGCAACGGCGAGAGATAGTAGAGCGTGTCCGCCAGCACCACGAGGTCGAACTGCCCGTCCATGCTGGCCGGCAGGTCGGTGACATCGGCCTGCTCGAACGACAGGTTGGCAACCTGCGCCGACATCCGCCGCGCCTGGTCGATGGCGCCCTGGGCCAGGTCGACGCCCAGCACATGCCCGGCGCGGCTGGCGAGGTGGCGGGCCAGCAGCCCATGGCCGCAGCCCATGTCCAGCGCGCGGGCGAAGCGGCGGTCGGGCAGCAGTTGGGCCAGCACCTCGTATTTGCGGCGCTGGTAGCGGAAGCGGGGGTCGGCGGAGGCCCAGGGGTCGGCCCCGCCGGCATAGGCGGCCTCGAACGCGGCGCGGCTGCCTTCGGTGACGCGGCGGGCGGCGATGGCGCGGTCGGCGCGGGCGCTGCGCAGGAACAGGCCGATGTCGCGGGGCAGCATGAAGGCGCGCGCCGGGAGCAGGGTCATGCGATGTCTCTGACTGAATGACTTGAACTGAATGACTTGGCCGGCAGCGGGCTGGGAGACACGCAAACCGGATAGCGCATGGTCGCGGGACGGCACAATCCCGGTTCCGGCAAACTTTCGCGGCCATGCGCATCGGCGCTGTGGCCGATCGCGGCGATCTGCGCGACACTCTCCGGCAAGGCATGCGACGGGCCTGCCGGGAGACGACATGGGACAGCAGCGTTTTTCGGTCTTCTCGATCATCCGCCACGGCTTGCGCGGCAACGCCGGCTGGGGGCCGATGTGGCGCGACCCGGAGCCGCGGGCGCAGTACGACGTGGTGATCGTCGGCGGCGGCGGGCACGGCCTCGCCACGGCGCACTACCTCGCCAGCCGGCACCGGGTCGGCCGCGTCGCGGTGCTGGAGAAGGGCTATATCGGCGGCGGCAATGTCGGGCGCAACACGACCATCATCCGCTCCAACTATCTCAGCCCCGGCAACATTCCGTTCTACGAACACTCGCTGAAGCTGTGGGAGGGGCTGGAGCGGGACATCAACTACAACGCCATGGTCAGCCAGCGCGGCGTGCTGAACCTGTTCCACGACGACAGCCAGCGCGACGCCTACGCCCGGCGCGGCAACGCCATGCGGC
>JAYTQW010000002.1:0-14727 GCA_043746535.1 Rhodospirillales bacterium | reverse complement strand
CGCCGTGCCAGATCGGGCAGCGCGTCGCGCATGCTGCGCATCCCGCGCGACCGGTTCTCCTCGTCCGGGGTCAGCAGCAACAGCAGGTTGCCCTCGCGGTAGCGTTCCTGCGCGAACCGTTCCAGCGCCACGATCCCAGCCGCGTCGCCGCTTTTCATGTCCAGCATGCCGCGACCGGGCCGGTACGCGCCGCTGTCGAGGTCGGCGAGCGCCAGTTCCTCATGCGCATTGCGCGGATGCGCCCGCAGGTCGGCGGCCAGCGCCGTCGCCAGCGCATCCGGCTGCAACGCGCATGGCGACAACGCGCCGTAATCGGTTATGGAGACAGTGTCGTAGTGGCCGGCCAGCACCACGCAACGCCGCCCGCGACCGCGCACCAGGGCGGCGACGTTGCGTGCCGGCGGCGTGCCGTGGCTGTCGATCAGCGCCACATCTTCGGGATGCGCCGCGAAATACGGGATTTCCAGCAGCAGTCCGCGCGCGTGGTCGGCGAATGCCGCCTCGCCAGCCGTGCCGGTGACGCTCGGCCACGCCACCAGCCGGTCGGCGATCTCGCGCGCACGGCTCTCCGACGATTGCGGCACGCCTGCGTAGTCCATTGTTTGCCCCCCTGACCGCGCCAGCCTAAGCGCGCGGTGGGATCGCGGCTAGCGCCTCTCCTGCCGGCGCATCGGCATGGCGTCGATGGCGGCCAGGATGTCGTCGAGGCGCAGCCGGTCGCCGCGCAGCTTGACTCCGCCATCCTTGCCGACCAGCAGGATCGTCGCCGGCCCGCTTGCGCGCACGCCCAGGGCCGCAAGGAACGCCTCGGTCGCGGCGGGATCGAGCGGCCTGCCCTCCCGTGTGCCTTGGCCGCCGATCACGCGGAAGACGACCACTTGCCGCTCGGCGAGTGCGGCGCGGGCGGCTGGGGCCGCAATGGAAGCGGCGAGGTCCGCCGCCACCGGATCGGCGTCGGACGGAGCCACCAGCACCAGCGGCCGGGACCGGCCACGCTCGGCCAGCAACGGGTTGCCGGCCGCCTGCGCACTACCCATCACCATCAGCAGGGTGGCGGCGAACGGGATGAGCGGCAGGTGCAAGGCAAGGTCTCCAGCGGTTGCCACCCATACGCCACCGGCGCCGCCCGGTTGCCCGCCTTGGTGCGACGCCTCGATGCGGGAAACCATCTTGGTTCGACATCGTTATGCCGCCTGGAACCCGCCCACTCCCTCATCTGTCCCCAGGAGCAACCGATGTCCCCCGTCGCCAAGAAGTTTGCCCACGCGGCCGTCGCCGTGACCCTGCTGTTCGCAGTGCCCGCCGCCCGCGCCGCGACGCAGGACGAGACCCAACTGGTCGACCGCGCCCGGCTCGCGGTCGAGGACGCAAGGCGCGACAAGGAGTTCGGCAACGCCACCTCGCTCGCCCGCCGTGCCCGCGCCATCATGGTCGTGCCCCGGCTGTTCAAGGCCGGCTTCTTCGTCGGCGGCGAAGGCGGCGACGCGGTGCTGCTGGCGCGGGGAGCAAAAGGGTGGAGCGCCCCCGCGTTCTACACGCTAGCCTCGGCCTCGTTCGGATTGCAGATCGGCGTGCAGGAGTCGGAGGTGATCATGTTCATCATGTCCGACCGCGCGTTGCAGGCGGTATTGAAGAACGAGTTCAAGATCGGCGCCAACGCGGCCTTCGCCATCGTGACGCTGGGCAGCAGCGCCGAGGCCGCCACCACCTCCGCCCTGCGCGCCGATATCGTGGTGTGGGCGTCGTCCACCGGCGCCTATGCCGGCCTCACCCTCAACGGCTCGGTGCTGAAGCCGCGCGACAGCTACAACCAGGATTTCTATGGGCAGGCGGTGACGCCGCGCGACATCGTGGTGCGGCGCCGGGTGTCCAACCCGATGGCCGCCCCGCTGCAATCGGCGGTGGCGACGCTGGGCTGACGCACCCGGCGGCAGCCGGGCCGGGAATGGCCCGGCTGCCGTCCTTGGCGGCCTACTGCAAGGCGATCTGGATCTTCACGTCGGTCGGATGCGCGCCCGCCGCCCGCTCGAACGCTGCCACACTGTCGGCGAAGGCGTAGGTGCGCGAGATCAGCGGCTTCAGGTCGACTTTGCCGGAACCGATCAGCGCTATCGCCCGGTCATAGATGTTGGCGTAGCGGAACACCGTCTCCATCCGCAGCTCCTTGGCGCAGGCGGAGACGATGTCGATCGGCACCGGATCGACCGGCATCCCCACGAACACCACGCAACCGCCGGGTGCGGCGAGGGTGAACAGCGTCTCATAGGCGCGCGGCGAACCGCTGGCCTCGAACACCACATCGGCGCCCCAGCCATCGGTCGCGGCCTTGATCGTTTCGGCCAGGTTGGCGGTGCGGATGTTGACCGGGGTGATCCCGTCATAGGAGCCGGCGATGTCGAGCTTCTCCTGCATCAGGTCGGAGATGAACACGCGCGAACAGCCGCCGGCCAGCGCTGCCAGTGCCACCATGATGCCGATCGGCCCACACCCGGTCACCACCGCCACATCGCCGGGCTTGATCCGCGCCCGCAGCGCCGCCTGCATGCCGATCGCGAACGGCTCCACCATCGCGCCCTCGGCGAAGCTGACGTTGTCCGGCAATTTGTAGGTGAACGCCGCCGGGTGGACCACCTCGGGCGTCAGGCAGCCATGGACCGGCGGTGTCGCCCAGAACCGCACGCCGGGATCGACATTGTAGATGCCGAGCTTGGCGGCGCGGCTGTTCATGTCGGGAATGCCCGGCTCCATGCACACCCGGTCGCCGAGCCTGAGATTGGTGACCTCCGCGCCGGCCGCGATCACGGTGCCGGATGCCTCATGCCCCAGCACCATCGGCGCATGGACGACGAACGGGCCAATCTTGCCATGGGTGTAGTAGTGCACGTCGCTGCCGCACACGCCGACGGTGGCGATGCGGACGCGCACGTCGCGTGGTCCCAGCGTGTCGTCGAGCGCGATGTCGCGCAGGGCCAATTCGAGCTTGCGTTCCAGAACCAGCGCCTGCGCCATCGGATTTCCTTTATGGATTGATCGGGTTCAGCGTCCGGGCCGCGTTGGCAGGCGCTGTAGCAGCCGTGCGCACGCCTCGGCCAGTTGCGGCATCACCGCATTGGGGGTGACGCCATCCGCCTGCAACACAGCGCCGGCATTGACGTAATCAAGCCCAAACAGGCCGTTGCGCAAAACTACGTCCGCGAGATGGCCGGGATCGAGCGCCGGCCTGCCGCCCGCATTCTCGGCCCAGAGCGGCAGATCGTAGCCATGCGCGCGGATATATTCCTCGATATAGCGTATCTCGGTTTCGTTTTCGGCGCCGGTATATTGGGCGGCGCAACCATGGGAATGGGCCTGATCGATCAGCCAGTCGGTATCGGTCATCAGCTTGATCGCATAGCCCCCCTCGCCTTCCTCTGCCGCGCGCTCGATGGCGCCGGGCGGCAGGTGGGAGCCGGGCAGCAGCACCAGCATCTGCGGCGCGGCGATGCCTCGGTAGTAGCGTGCGACCATGGCGGCGCAGGTCTCGATCTGGAACCGGACGATGGCACGTTTGGCATCGCGGTACCATAGCAGCACGTCTCGCCACATCGGCCCCGGTTTCGTTTTCGGTTCGGGTATCTGGACCTGCGACCAATCGGCGAACCGCGTGGTCCACTCGCTGTTGGCCCGGCGCAGGTCATTGCCGTATTTTTGCTGCATGTCGCGCCCGAACGCCGCCTGCGCGTGCACGTCGTAGAACCAGAACGTCCCGTCCTCCGGCCGCTGCCGCATGACCCAGCCCGCCGGGTAGATCGGCTCGCCGGCCGGGCCAAGATCGACGATGAACGTGGCCACCGCGCCGAGCAGGTTGTTCACTTGCAGGTAGTTGAACGCGGTCTGCGTTTCCGCGGCCAACAACGCGCGCAGGCCGGGATACCAGGGGCTGAGATAGCCGGGCGGCGGCGACTCGCCACGGCGGTTGACGATCTTCGCATCCGGGTGTTCGCGCTCGAACGTGTCTGGCACGCCCGACCAGCCGCCAACCTGGAGTTTCAGGCGATAGCCGGATCGCACCGCCATCCGCACATAGTCCAGCCGCTCGTGATGCTGGATGTCGGCGCGCAGCGGGTCGAACCCACGCTGGCTGACGCTGGTCCTGAGTATGCCGAAGCCCAGGCGACGAAAGACGTCGAGGTGGGCCTGTTGCTGGGATTGATCCAGCCGGTGCAGATCGACGGTGTCGGCGATGCTGAGCCTGTCGCTGACCGGGGGCGGGACCGCCTCGCCCGGACGCGTGGCCCACAGCCAGGACAATGCCGAGGCGCCGGCCAGGAGATTGCGGCGCGACACGCGCGCCCCACGAGCATGGGCCGGGATGGTAGCGGTGGGCGGATTTGAACCACCGACCAAGAGATTATGATTCTCCTGCTCTACCACTGAGCTACACCGCCATCCGTCCTGCCTGAGCACGGCGTGAGGGGGGCGAGATAGCGCCCGCCCTGCCCGGCGTCAATCGCTGGCACTCGCCGCCTCGATGAAACCGCCGCCGAGCACCCGCTCGCCGTCGTAGAACACGCAAGCCTGGCCGGGTGCCGCCAGCGCCGCCTCATCCAAAGTGACGTGCGCGGCACCGTCGGCGGCGGCTTCGACCGTCGCCCATTGCGGCGTGGAGCGCGCGCGCAGCTTCACCAGGCAGCGTCGCGGGCCAGGCGGCACCAGCCAGTTGGTCTCGCGCAGCCGCAACCGCCGCCGCCCATCCTGGGCCGCCCCCACCACCACGCGGCGGCGCTCGGCGTCGATGGCGACCACGACCCGGCGCTGGCCGTGGGCGTCCTGCGTGGCCACTCCGAGCCGCTTGGCCTGCCCCACGGTGTAATGAGCGATGCCGGCGTGCTGGCCGACCGCCTCGCCGTTCTCGGTGACGATCTCGCCAGCCTCGCCGGCGTCGGGCCGCAGCCTCGCCACCATGTCGGCATAGTGGCCGCTCGGCACGAAGCAGATGTCCTGACTGTCCGGCTTGTCGGCCACCGCGATGCCGAGCCGCAGCGCCTCGCCGCGCACCGTCGCCTTGTCCGGCATATCGCCGAGCGGGAACATCGTCCGCGCCAGTTGCGCGGGCGTGGTGGCGAACAGGAACCAGCTCTGGTCGCGCGCCGGATCGGCGGCACGGTGCAGTTCGGCGCCGTCCGGGCCGTCCAGCCGGCGCACGTAATGCCCGGTCGCCAGCCGCTCGGCGCCAAGGTCGGCGGCCAGCGCCATCAGGTCGGTGAACTTCACGGTCTGGTTGCAGCGCACGCACGGCACCGGCGTCTCGCCACGCGCGTAGCTGTCGGCGAAGTCGGCGATCACCGCCGCCCGGAACCGCGCCTCGGCGTCGATCACGTAATGCGGGATGCCGAGATGGTCGGCCACGCGCCTTGCGTCGTGGATGTCCTGGCCGGCGCAGCAGGCGCCCTTGCGGCTGAAGCTGGCGGCGCCGTGGTCGTATAGTTGCAGTGTGACGCCGATCACCTCGTGGCCCTGCTCGGCCAGCAGTCCGGCCACGGTCGAGCTGTCGACGCCCCCGGACATGGCGACCACGACGCGCATACTATCCGCCGAGCATGTTGCGCGTGGCCGCCGGAAGCTTCACGGTCAGTCCGTCCAGCGCCTCGGTCATCACGATCTGGCAGCCGAGCCGGGAGGTTTTTTCCAGGCCGAACGCCAAGTCGAGCATGTCCTCCTCGTCCTCGGTCGGACGCGCCAGCCTGGCGAACCAGGACGGGTCGACGATCACGTGGCAGGTCGAGCAGGCCAGCGCGCCCTCGCACGCGCCCTCGATGTCGATATCGTATTTATGCGCGGCCTCCAGCACCGACAGGCCGAGGGCGACCTCGACCTCCCGGCTGGAGCCGTCACGCAGGATGAAGTTCATCTTCGGCATCGGCGGGCGCCCCAGAGTCAGGTGAAGAGTCGGATGGAGAATGCAGGCGATTGGCCGCGATCAGCGCGTCGGCGGCGGCATCCATATCGGCGGCGGAGGTAAAACGTCCGATGCCGACGCGCAAGGTCCGCGCCGCCGCCGCCGGCGTGAGGCCCATCGCGCGCAGCACATAGGACGGCTCGATCTCGGCCGAGGAACAGGCGGAGCCGGTGGACAGGCACAGCGACGGGCACCGCGCCATGATGGCGGCGGCGGTCGCGTGCGGGAACGTCAGGTTGAGGTTGGCCCCGATGCGCCGCGCCATGCTGCCGTTGACCACCAGCCCCGGCAGCGCCGCCAGCAACCGTCCGAGCAACGCCCCGCGCCACGCGGCGATCCGCGCCTCGTCGGCCGCCATCTCGGCAGCGGCGATGGCGCAGGCAAGGCCAAAGCCCACCAGCAGCGGCGTGGCCAGCGTGCCGGAGCGCAGGCCGCGTTCCTGCCCGCCACCGGAGAACAGCGGCGTGAGGCGCACGCGCGGCCGCCGCCGCACGTACAAAGCGCCGACGCCCTTGGGGCCGTAGACCTTGTGGGCGCTGAGCGAGAGCAGGTCGACGCCCATGGCCACCACATCGAGGGGCACCCGGCCCGCCGCCTGCGCCGCGTCGGTGTGGAACAATGCGCCCCCTGCCCGCGCCCGCGCCGCCAGCGCCGCGATGTCCTGGATCACGCCGGTCTCATTGTTCACCGCCATGACACTGACCAGCAGGGTCGGCACTTCCAGCGCGCGGACCAGCAGCGCCGGGTCCAGCAGCCCGTCCGCGCCCACCGGCAGCACCACCGGCTCGAACCCCTCGGCGGCCAAGTCGGCGACGGATTGCAGCACGCATTTATGTTCGGTGGCGAGCGTCACCACGCGCCGGCGCGGATCGCCCAGGTTGGCGGCGTGACGCAGGCTGGCGGCGTGACGCGCGGCGCCCTTGATGGCGAGGTTGTTGGCCTCGGTGGCGCCGGAGGTGAACACGATCTCCCGATGGTCGGCGCCGATCAGGGCGGCCACCTGGGCGCGCGCCTGCTCCACCGCGGCTTCGGCGGCACGGCCCATGGCGTGCTCGACGCTGTGCGGGTTGGCGAAGTTGCCGGTGAACCACGGCAGCATCGCCGCCAGCACGCGCGGGTCGCACGGCGTGGTGGCCTGGTTGTCCAGATAGACCGGGTTTGGTGGCGTCATTCCTTCGATATGGCGTCAGGCGGCCCGCCGCGCCAGACGCGACGCCATATTGCCATAGGCGGCGATGAAGCCCTCCGCGTCGGCGGCGCTGGCGTTCCACGGCAGCGACACCCGGATTGCCTCGCCGGCCAGCGCGCCCAGCCCCATCGCATCGAGCACATGGCTGCGCGCCACCTTGCCCGAACTGCACGCGGCCCCCGCAGAGACCGCGCAGCCGGCCAGGTCGAGCGCCATCACCTGCGTCTGCGCCGCCACGCCGGGCCATGCGATGCAGGCGGTGTTGCCGAGCCGCGCGGCCCCGCCCCCGATCACCATGGCGCCTATGGCCACGCACGCCGCCTCGATGCGGTCGCGCAGCGGTGCCAAGTCGGGGGCAGCATCCGACAACGCCGCCGCGAACCCGGCGATGGCCGGCAACGCCTGCGTGCCGCCGCGCCAGCCGCGCTCCTGCCCACCGCCGGCGATCAGCGGCAGCACCCGCCGTGCCGTCCCCGGCGCCAGCAGCAGGGCGCCGGTTCCCGCCGGACCGCCAAGCTTGTGCGCCGAGACCGCCATCGAGTCCGCGCCCAACCGTTGCAGCGACACCGCCATGCGCCCGGCCGCCTGGGCGGCATCGACATGCAGCAGGGCACCCGCCGCCACGCACAGCGCCGCCACCTCGGCAATCGGTTGCAGCGTTCCGGTCTCGTTGTTGGCGAGCATGACGCAGACCAGCGCCGGCGGCCCGCCTTGCAATGCCGCCCTCAGCGCCGGGAGGTCGATCACGCCCTGCGCGTCCACCGGCAGGGTCTGCGCACCAGGGGCCGCCGCCCGGATGGCGTCATGCTCGGTGGCGCCGATCAGCACGCGCCGCCCATGGCCGAGCGCATGGATCGCAAGCGCGTCGGCCTCGGTGCCGCCCGAGGTGAACACGGTGCCGGCCGCCGCCGCGCCGAAACGCTGCGCCACACGCTCCCGGCAATCCTCCAGCAGCCGCCGGGCCGCCCGTCCGGCGGCGTGGATTGACGAGGGATTACCGGTCACGTCCAAGGCCTGCGCCATCGCTGCGCGGGCAGCCGGGCGCAGCGGTTCGCTGGCGTTGGCGTCTAGGTAAATCATAGCTGCCCACCCTTACCCACGAAAACATGAGGGATATGCGACAATAAGGTTATGAAACTGCGATGCGAGCAACTATCATCCGGTCCGGTTCGGTGGACCTGCCGAACCGAACCTAGGAAGTTTGGCAGGTGGAAGCTTTGGCCGCACCATAGGACTCGGCCAAGCCAATTGTATGAGTGCGTGAAATGTTCATTTATAATTACCTTATGTCGCAGCGACCCAAGCCGGGCGCGCGGTGACCGGCGGCATGACTGACAGCCTTGGCCATAGCGCAGGATTTGCCATCGGCCCAACCCGGGCGCTGGGCAATTTGGAAGCGGATTTCGGAACAAATGCCTGAAGTGATGTTCGCCGGCCCCGACGGGCGGCTTGAGGGTCGTTACCACCACTCCAAAGAGACAGGTGCGCCACTGGCGTTGATCCTGCACCCGCTGCCGATGCATGGCGGCACCATGAACAACCGCATCGTGTACGGCATGTACCAAGCATTCCAGAAGCTCGGCTTCTCGGTCATGCGCTTCAACTTCCGTGGCGTCGGGCGCAGCCAGGGCCGCTATGACGGCGGCATTGGCGAGATCGGCGACGCGGCGGCGGCACTCGACTGGATGCAGGCGGTCAACCCGCAGCAGGGCGGCCTGTGGATCGCCGGCTACTCGTTCGGGGCGTTCGTCGGCATGCAGTTGCTGATGCGCCGCCCGGAGATCTCCGGCTGGGTCAGCGTCGCGACACCCGCCAGCCACTACGATTTCGGCTTCCTGGCGCCATGCCCATGCAGCGGACTGATGGTGCATGGCGACAGCGACGAGCTGGTGCCGGAGCCGGCGGTGAAGAAGCTGGTCGACAAGCTGAACACGCAGAAGAACGTGACGGTCGATTACCGCGTGCTGCCGGGTGCCGACCACGTGTTCGCCAACCATGCGGATGCGGTGTCCCTTGCCGTAGACGACCATGTAAAGAAGATGATGGCGCGCAAGGCTATGGCGCTCGCCGCCGACTAGCGGCGCGCCATGCCCGTGAGCGAGTTCCTGCGCGAGGCGACCGCGCGTGGCTTCGTGTTCCAGTGCACCGACACCGACGCGCTCGATGTCGCGCTGCGCGCCGGGCCGGTGTCCGGCTATATCGGTTTCGACGCCACCGCCGACAGTCTGCATGTCGGCAGCCTGGTGCAGATCATGCTGCTGCGCTTGATGCAGCGCCACGGCCACCGCGCGGTCGTGCTGATGGGCGGCGGCACCACTCGCATCGGCGACCCGTCCGGCAAGGACGAAAGCCGGCAGATGCTGACCGACGCGCAGATCGCCGGGAACATCGCTGGCATCCGCCGCGTGTTCGAGCCGTTTTTGACGTTTGGCGAGAGTGGCGCCGTCATGGTCAACAACGCCGACTGGCTCGACCGGCTCGGCTACATCGACCTGCTGCGCGACATCGGCCCGCATTTCACCATCAACAGGATGCTGGGCTTCGACAGCGTGCGGCTGCGGCTGGAGCGCGAGCAGCCGCTGACCTTCCTCGAATTCAACTACATGATCCTGCAAAGCTACGATTTCCGCGAGCTGTCGCGCCGGCATGGGGTGGCGTTGCAGATGGGCGGCTCCGACCAGTGGGGCAACATCGTCTCCGGCGTCGACCTGGTGCGCCGCACCGACGCGCGCGAGGTGTTCGGCCTGACCACGCCGCTGGTCACCACCGCATCCGGCGCCAAGATGGGCAAGACCGCGCGCGGCGCCGTGTGGCTCACCGCCGACCGCCTCTCCGCGTTCGACTACTGGCAGTTCTGGCGCAACACCGAGGACGGCGACGTAGGGCGCTTCCTGGGCCTGTTCACCGACCTGCCGCTGGACGAGTGCGCCCGCCTCGCCGCCCTGCAAGGGGCCGAAATCAACGAGGCCAAGAAGCGGCTCGCCACCGCCGCCACCGCCCTGGCGCACGGCCGCGACGCCGCCGCGGCCGCCAGCGAGGCGGCGCGGCTGACCTTCGAGCAGGGCGATGCCGCCGAACTGCCAGGCATCGTCGTGCCCGTCGCCGCGCTTGCCGCCGGGCTACCGCTGCTCGGCCTGTTCGTGCGGGCGGGGTTAGCCGCCAGCAACGGCGAGGTGCGCCGGCTGATGCGCGGCGGCGGCGTGCGGGTGAACGACATCGCCGTGACCGACGAGGCGACGCTGCTGACGGAGGCCGATCTGCGCCACGGCGGCATCAAGCTGTCGGCCGGGCGCAAGCAGCACCGCCTCATCAAACCGGCATAAGCCCGCAAGGGGCTTCCCTCCCGGCGCGGTGCTGGGGCAGAGTGCCGGCATGTCCCGACGATCGTTTGAGATCACGCCGGAGCTTATGTTGCGCGCCTATGAGGCCGGGCTGTTTCCCATGGCCGAGACCCGTGGCAGCGAGAAGCTGTATTGGCTCGATCCGGAACGTCGCGGCGTGCTGCCGCTGGACGGGTTTCACCTGCCGCGCCGCCTGCGCCGCACCGTCTTGGACGGCCCGTACGTAGTTACTTCCAACCGCGCCTTTGCGGCCATCGTCGAGGGCTGCGCGGAGTCGGTGCCGGACCGCCGCGAGACCTGGATCAACACCGAGATCGAGGTGCTGTTCAACGCCCTGCACCGCATGGGCTATGCCCACTCGGTCGAGACCTGGCTGGACGGCGTGCTGGTCGGCGGCCTGTACGGCGTGGCGCTAGGGGCGGTATTCTTCGGCGAGAGCATGTTTAGCCGGGCCCGCGACGCCTCCAAGGTGGCGTTGGTGCATCTGGTCGCCCGGATGCGGCTGTCTGGGTTCCACTTGCTCGACACCCAGTTTGTCACCACTCATCTGGCGCAATTCGGCGCGGTCGAGATCCCCCGCACGGCCTACAAGACGCAACTTGCCGCCGCCGTACGCATTCAGACCCCATGGCTGGCCGAGCCGGACCCGCTGGCGATGACCGAGACGATCCGTAACCTCTCGCGGGCCACGAACGAAGTTCTGCCACAACAGGGCGATAACCTGTGAGGCGTTCGGAAGTAACCTGATGATCATGGCTCAACCCTCGCGCCTTTGTCGCACCATCGCCGGCATATGGGCGGCATTGGCGATGAGCGGCATCGGCGCACATGCCGGCGAGCGGCCGGCGACCATTCCGACCCGCGATGTGGACGTGGTCTATCAAACCGTCCACACCAGCCAGGATGGCCACGATCAGGTGATGTCGCAGCGGATGCGCTGGGATGTGGCGATCAGGAAGCTGCGGGTCGATCCGCCGACCGGCGGGCTCTACATGATCATCGACTATCGGACTCACCGCTTGACGGCAGTTCGCGAGTCCGAACGCGCGGTCATCGAGATGAGCGCCGGAACCGCGACCGGCATGCCAGGGCTGGACAAGGCAACCAGCTTCCGGAAAGTCGGCTCTGCGACAATTGCAGGCCTGCCATGCACTGAGTGGAACACTCGTGACTCGAGCGGTATGGCGACAATAATATGCCTGACCGATGATGGCGTCCTTCTCCGCGCCGTCAGCGGTGACCATATATTGGTTGAGGCAGCGAGCGTCATCTACGGCCCGCTATCCGACACGATCTTCTCCGTGCCTGATGGTTACCAGCATATCGGCGCACCGAAGCCGGAGGCATCGAGTCCATGAGTGTCACCACCTGGCGTGAGGCACGATATGTGCCACGGATCGTGCGCTGCCCCGCAGGCCGGTTTTCGGTACTGAAGACGACGTGCCTGTTGGCCGCCATGCTTCCAGCGTTCCTGCTGGCGCTGGGTTGGGCGCAGCAGGATCTCGGCGCGCGGCCGATCAACTATGCGATTCACCAGACCGGCATCTGGGCAATCCGCTTTTTGTTGGTGACACTGGCCGTCACGCCGACCCGTGCGGTGTGCGACCTACCGCGTGTGGTGATGCTGCGGCGGCTGCTCGGCGTCACCGCCGGATGCTACGCACTGGGTCATCTGGCGCTGTATATATATGACCAGGACCTCAACCCGTTGCGGGTGCTGTCCGAGATCACCCACCGCTTCTACCTGATGGTCGGCTGCGTCGCCCTGGTCGGCATGACCGCGCTGACCGTCACCTCGACCGATTATTGGCAGCGTACGCTGGGCAGGCATTGGCGGAAGTTGCACAAGGCAATATACTTCATCGCGCCGCTGGCGATATTCCATTATTTCCTTCAATCAAAGGCCGATATCAGCAACGCGGTGTTTGCCGCCGGCGTATTCTTCTGGCTCATCATCTGGCGCCAAACGCCGCGCCAATATCAGACCTGGCGCTCCCCGGTTTTGGCGGCGGGACTGCTGGCGATCATCGCGACCGCCGTATGCGAATGGTTGTGGTACACCCTGGCCACCGGAATCAGCGGCCGCCGGGTGTTGCTGGCGAACTTCACTTTCACGCACGAGTTGCGCCCAGCGATATGGATCGCGATCTTCTCGGTCGCCGTCATGGCCGTGGCCCTGGCGCGTCCGCTGTGGAGCCGCAAGCGCGTGCAGGTCCGTGCCCGCGCCCGGGCACTCGCCACCGAGTAGGCGGCTGCTCAGCCAAGTGCCTGCGCGGCCGCCATGACTGCGGCGGCGTGGCCGTCCACCTTTACCTTGGGCCAGATCGCCGCGATGCGGCCGGCCCGATCGACCAGAAACGTCACCCGTTCCATGCCCATGTACTTGCGGCCATACATCGATTTCTCAACCCAGACGCCATAGGCCTCGCCAACGCCGGTGCCGAGGTCGGAGGCGAGCGGAAAGCCGAGGCCGAACTTCGCCGCGAACTTCTCGATCGGCGGCATCGGGTCGCGCGACACGCCGATCACCGGGATGCCGATGTGGTCCAGTTGCGGCCGCGCCTCCTGAAAGGCGCAGGCTTCCTTGGTGCAACCCGGCGTGTCCGCCTTCGGATAAAAGTAAAGCACGAACGGGCGGCCCATCAGCCCCGCCAGGGTGATTGTGCGCCCGCCACTGGCCGGCATGGTGAAATCGGGTGCCGCGTCGCCGACTTGCAGGCTCATGGCGCAATCTCCGCTATATGGCGCGCGAAGGCCGCACGCACCTGTTCCGCCGTGGTATCCAGGATGCCCTGCAACCCGGCCACGTCAACCGCAGGTACGCCGATCGCGCATATGGCGTGCAGCAACGCCTCGCTCGACGCCTCCGACAGCGCAGTCGCAGGATCGCGCGGCTGGGTCAGCCGCAGGATGCCTTGCACGGTGCGCCACAGCTCCCCGGCGCGGCGCAGCATCGCCGCCTCATCGGCAGGCAGCAACCCGGCTTCGGCCAATGCCGCCAAGGCTTGGCCGGTATGGGTCCGCAGCACCTGCGGACACGAGGCCGCATGCACCAGTTGCAGCACCTGGGCCACGAACTCCACATCGATCAGCCCGCCCGGCCGCAGCTTGGTATCGCGCAGGGCATAGGGCGGTCCTGGCACCGGCGCGTCGCGCAGCAGCCGCGCTCGCATCTCGGCGGCGTCGGCGCGCACCCGCGCGGGCGGGCCTGCGTGTTCAATGGCGACGCGGATCGCCGCCTCAATGCGTATCCGCAAGTCCGCCGGCCCCGCCACCACGCGGGCGCGGGTCAGCGCCATGCGCTCCCAGGTCCACGCCTCGCCGCCGGCACGGTGATAGCTGGCGAACGCAGCCAGCGAGACCGCGACCGGCCCTTTGTTGCCGGACGGGCGCAGCCGCATGTCGATGGCATACAGCGCGCCTCCCGAGTCCGGCGCCGTCAGCCCGCCCACCATCGTCTGCACCGCGCGCACGAACCATTGGCTCGCGGGAACGGCGCGTGCGGAACCGCCCGCCGGTACCACGCTCTCGCTCGCCAGCGCCGGATGGTCATAGACCACCATCAGATCGAGGTCGGAGCCGGCCATCATCTCCCGCCCGCCCGCCTTGCCCAGCAGCACCACCGCCAGCGCGCCGCCGGGCACCTCGCCATGCCGGCGCGCCACGTCGCTCAGTACGTATGGCAACAGCGCCGCGATGGCGGCATCCGCCAGCGCCGCCCGGCGCTCGCCGGCCGCGTCGGCGTCGAGACGCCCCTCCAGCGTGGCCACGCTGATAGCGAAATCCTCCTCCCGCACGCTGCGCCGGATCAGCCCGATGGCGTCCTCCAGCGAACGCGCGTCCAGTAGCCGCGTCGCCAGCCAGGGGCCGAGCCGGCCTACCTCCGGCGGCATCAACAGGCCATCGAGGGCGGCGGGATTGCTTGCCAGGTGGTCGGCCAGCGACGGCGCGGCCCCCAGCACCGCCGCGATCCGTGCGATCAGTTGCGGGTTGCGCTGGAACAGCGACAGCAACTGCACCCCGGCCGGAAGGCGTCCGAGGAAGCCGTCGAACCGTGCCCAGGCGGCGTCGGGCTGGGTCTGCCGGCCAAACGCGCGCAGCAGGTCGGGCAGCACGGCGCCCAGCAGCTCCCGCGCCCGCTCGCTGCGCAGCGCCCGAACCTGGCCGCCCTGCCAGCGCGCGATGGCGTCCCGTATTGCTTGCGGCTGGCCAAAGCCGAGTGCCGCCAACGATGCCGGCGCCAGCAGCGCGTCCGTGCG
>JAYTQW010000001.1:0-3116 GCA_043746535.1 Rhodospirillales bacterium | reverse complement strand
CGTGGCCAGCACGCCGGGCCAGATCACGTCGATCTCGTAGATGTCGATGTCGCTGGAGCCGGCGGCGAGGTATTGCTGGTACAGCGCCAGCCGCTCGGTATCCGATTGCGGCGCGCCCAGCACCTTCACCGTGTTGCCGGTCTTGGCCGCCCAGATGTTGCTCTCGTCCTGGCACTCCTTGGTCTCCTGCCCGACCGAGCCGCAGGAGATGGTCAGCGTCGCGGCCCGGCTCGCGTTACCCGCCAGCGTCACCGCCGCAGCCAAGGCAAATGTCTGTAACGCTGTCGCCAGGCGCATGGCAGCCTCCCCTGATGGTCTTGTTGCGCGCAGCCTATGCCGAGATCGCGCAGCTTGGGAAGTGACAAGCACCGCCTCAGCCGAACACGTTGGCGTCCCGGTTGACCTGCATCAGGCGCGACAGGCTGGGGATTTTCTCCAGCCCCAGGCCGTGCGGCATCCGCTCGTCGTCGCTGCGGGTGATGTCGGCGTAGCCGGCGCCCGACATCTTCTCCCACTTGCCGGCGGGCTTCCTGATCTCGACATGCGCCACGGTCACGCGCAGCACCAGCCGCACGATGGCCTCGCCCGGCCGCGACGGCTTCGACAGGCTCGGATGCCCGTCGATCAGCTTCCAGCCGCTGCCCAACGCCCAGGCGGTCAACTCATCCTTGGTCATGGCGCGATCCCTCCCGAGTCAGTCCGGCCAGCTTAGCCGCCTCGGCGCGGAATGGCATACCGGAGTGGCCGGGCACCGCTGCCGCCTTCGTGATCCGGGCGCGGGCCTTGAAGCCGGAGCCGCCCTCGGCTGCGGGCGTTGCCATGGCCACCCAACCAAGGACGCCGCCATGACGCACCCGATCCGCCCGGCCCTGTTTGCCCTGGCCCTGCTTGCCCCGACCCTGGCCGCGCCTTTGACCCCAGCGTGGGCGGCATCGTTGGCGAACAGCGACAAGCAGTTCCTGACCAACGATGCGCAAGGCGCCAACTACGAACTGGCGCTGGCGAAACTGGCGCAACGGAAGGCGACGCGAGCCGACGTCAAATCCTATGCCGACCGCCTGGTGTCGGACCACACCACGCAGAATGCGGCGATGGAGAAACTGATGGCCGCCAAGGGCATCTCGCCGTCCACGGGCCTGAAGCCTAAGGACCAGTCGCGGTTGAGCCGGATGTCGAGCCAGAGCGGCGCCATGTTCGACACCGCATTCGTGAACGCTATGATCCGCGTCAACGCCAAAGACAAGAAGTCGAGCGCCGCCGAGAAATCCTCCACCAGCGACGCCGACATCAAGGGGTTCCTGAGCCAGTTCGCGTCGATGGACAGCGAGCACGAAAAGGCCGCGCTGGCGCTGCAAGGAAAGTAGCGGCCCCGCCATCTGCCCGGCCATTTGGTGGATGCGCCGATGGTGCCGACGCCCGGGATCGAACCGTGGACCTACTGACCACGAATTGTCAGGTGACAGTTGCCCAGCCTGTTTCGTGCCATCCCAACACAGGTGAATTCAACTGGCCGTCGCAACACCCTGGGGAGGAATGTTGGGATGGCAGGCCGGCGTCGATCGGATCGTGCATTGCGAAGTGAGTTGCGTTCGCCGGGACGGCCTCCGGTGGCACGCCACGAGCACCGGCGGTGTTTCTGGGTATTGATTGCGGCGGGCCAGTCGAGCGAGGACGCGGCGATTGGCGCGGGCGTGTCGGTGCCGGTAGGAGTACAGTGGTTTCGGAAGGTGGGCGGGATGCATAGCGCGTTCCTTGCTGCCTGCGGGCTGAGCGTGCCACCACACCCCGGAACTGAACACCTAGAGCATCATCCGACCGAACGGGATCACCCGTCGGATAAAGATGCTCGCTAAAACAAAAGCCTAGAGCATTTTCCGTGCGCCTATCAGCGCGGATCATGCTCTAGGCGAAACCTTGCCGCCCCGCTTCGCCTGATGGCCATGCAGCGTGATTTCAGTCGGACCGTCATTGGCGATGGAAAGCTGGATGAGTTTCAGAGCCTAAACGCCCATGATCTGATGGAGGTGGCCGTCGGGGTCGCGCAGCAGCCCTGGGTCCGGGCCGCGCCAAACGATGCGGGTGGCCGCCACGTCGTTCGCCTGCAACGGCGGGCCAGGCTCGCCGCGCGGGACGCGGTAGCCCAGCAACTCCAGATGGGCCGTGCCGTGGCCGGGCAGCATCGGCACGACCGCAACCTCCACGTCTGCCAGGTGGTCGAGGCGCTGCTGCTCCGGACCCCGATTAAGTGTCTGCTTGCCCGGTACAAGGCCGAGCGCGCCGTAGAAGGCCAGGCTGACCTCTGCATCCGCGACGCTGATGGCCGAATGGTCGATACCGAGGCCGATCTGGGCGGCAGCCGCCGACCGATCCTGCCAGGCGGGCGGGCGCGAGCCTGCCGGGAACTCCAGCAGCTCCAGCGGATGGCCGTCCGGGTCGCGGAACTTGAAGGCGTGCACCCCGCCCGACGCGGCCGGCAGGTGTTCCGGCCCGCCCGCAGAGATCGGCTTCGCCGCAGCCACGCGTCGATAGGCCGGCGCCATGTCCGCCACCACCAGTGCCAGGTGCTGGAACCAGAGCGAGGCGGCGTCACCTTGGTCCGGATAGGCACGGCCTGCATACTCGTATCGGTCGATCGACACGGCCTGTTCGCCGAGGCGCATCGCCTGGCGCAAGCCGGACCCGCGCACGCCCAGCAAGGCCAACTCGTCCGTGGCGATCGCCTGCTCCAGCCCCTCCACCGCGAAGCCGAGCACCTCCTGGTAGAACCGCCGCAACCGGGGCAGATCGGCCGTCACCAGCCGGAACCCGGCGATGGCCGAGAGGCGCTGCCCGGCCGTCATGTCAGGTGGCATGGCACGGCGTGCGCCGCGGGTCGATGTGGAGCTGAATGGTCATCAGCACCGCCGGCTCGTCGCCGATGGTCCCGGAGCGGTGACCCTTGCGGCCGTCGGTTTCGGTGCAGCCCCGGTCCTCCCCCAACGAGAACGCGCCGGGTCCCTGCTCGATCCGCGTGCCGTCCATGCTCTCGATCCACCAGCGGCCGGACAGCACGACGACCCACTGCGGCGCCGGATTCTCGTGCCAGTCGCCGACCCAGCCAACCGGCTGCACCGTCA